>JBJMNA010000244.1:0-11649 GCA_045804485.1 Chloroflexota bacterium | reverse complement strand
CTCGCTGACCTCGGAGGACGAGATCCGGGCGATGGAGCTCGTCAAGGAGCTGACGGGCTGGGTCGACAAGGTCCGCATGACGGTGTCCGGCACCGAGGCGACGATGCACGCCATGCGCATCGCCCGCGCCTACACGGGCCGCGACAAGATCGTGAAGTTCGAGGGCCAGTACCACGGGGTCCATGACTACGCGCTGATCAGCGTCTCGCCCGACGACATGTCCGAACTCGGCGATCCCGACGCGCCGGTCCGGCTCGCGTGGGGCCGGGGCATCCCCGATGCCGTCGCGGACACGATCATCCCGGCGCGCTACAACAACATCGAGGCGCTCCGGCGGCTGTTCGAGACGCGCGGCGAGGAGATCGCCGCGATCATCGTCGAGCCGGTCCTTGGCAATGCCCAGGGCATCCTGCCCAAGCCCGGCTTCCACCAGGCGATGCGCGCGCTGACCGAGGAATTCGGGATCCTGCTCATCTTCGACGAGGTGAAGACCGGCTTCCGCTTCGCCCGTGGCGGTGCAGCAGAGTTCTTCGGCGTCACGCCGGACCTCGCGACGTACGCCAAGGCGATGGGCAACGGCTATCCGGCGGCCGCGTTCGGTGGCCGTGAGGAGGTCATGAGCGTCCTCCCCGACAAGGTCAGTCACGGCGGCACCTACGCCGGGAACCGGGTGGCGGCGGCGGCAGCCGTCAAGACGCTCGAGATCCTCCGCGACACGGACGCGATCGAGACGGTCCACGGCATCGGCCGCCGGGTCCAGGAGGGCCTCCGCGAGGTCCTCGACCGGACCGGGCTGCCGTATCACTTCACCGGTCATCCGTGCATGTTCGGGATCATGTTCTCGGAGGTCGAAGCGTCCGAATACCGGGACTGGGCGATGACCGACCACGAGCTGTACGACGCGATCGCCCTCGCCATGCACGCCCGCGGCGCGATGCCCGAGCCCGATTCGCGGGAGCCGTGGTTCTTCTGCGAGGCACACGCCCAGGGCGACATCGTCGACCGCGTCGTCTCGATCTTCTCCGACTCGCTCGACGCCGCGCTCGAGTCCCGAACGAAGGGCTCGATCGAGACGCGTCAACACATCGGCTTCTCGGCCGTGGAGGGCTCCCACTGAACGGCCCCGGCGGCATGGTCCTAGACGGCAACGCCGTCCGCTCGGTCGACCGGGCGGCGGCGCTGCTGCTCGCGCTCGGCGATGCCCAGGGGGAGGCCGGCGTCACCGAGCTCGCCCGCCGGCTCGGTCTCCACAAGTCGACAGCCTCGAGGCTCCTGGCCACGCTCCAGAAGCGCGGCCTCGTCGAACAGGACTCGGAGACGGGCAAGTATCGCCTCGGGCTCGTCGTCATCCGACTCGCAGAGCGCGCCGAACGGACGCTCGACCTGCGCGGCATCGCGCTGCCCGAGCTCGAGCGACTCGCGCGCCTCACGCACGAGACCACGGGTCTCGGCATCCTCGACGGTGACACGATGCTCGCGGTCGCCCAGGTCGACGGCCCGAACCTCGTCGCGATGGGGGACTGGACGGGACGTGCGACGCCGCTCCATTGCGTCGCGTCCGGGAAGGTCCTGCTCTCATCGCTTGCCGAGCGCGAGGTCCTGCGCGTCGTCAGGCGTGGGCTCGTCAGCTACACCGAACGCACGATCGTCGAGCTCGAGCCGTTGCTCGAGGAGCTCGCGCGAATCCGCCGGCGCGGCTACGCGACCGCCATGGGCGAATACGAGATCGCCCTGAACGCCGTCGCGGCACCGGTCCATGACGCGCGCGGCAACGTCGTCGCCGCCGTCGACATCTGGGGGCCGGCGTTCCGCGTGACACCGCGGCGGATGCCGGAGCTCGCGGTCCAGGCGCGCGAGGCGGCAGCCGCCATCTCGATCCGCCTAGGCGGCGCAGCCGCCTAAGCGTCGCGGCGGTCAGTTCGGCGCGACGCGGGACGGGCCCGGGCGCGCGTTGGCGCGCTGCGCTCCTCGCTCACGCACCCTTGAGGTGCGCTCGTTCCGGTGCTCGGCGCCGCCTTCGCCGGGGCCCTCCGGCGGCGCGCAAGGCATGACCACGGACGGGCCGCACGCTAGGCTGTGCCGCGATGCCGGATCTCGATAAGAAGCCCTGGAGCGACATCCTGCCCTTCCTCCGCGAGGAAGTGGTGCCGATCCTGATCATCGTGATCGCGGCCTATATCGCCTTTCGGCTGGCGCGGATCTTCGTCACGGGAGTCGTCAAGGCGCTGCTCGACCGCGAGGCGTCGGAGGGGACGGCCCAGGAGCTCTCGGCCGTCGAGATCAAGAAGCGGATGGACACGCTCGACGCCCTCGGCGCGAACACGCTCCAGTTCTTCATCGTGATCATCGCCGGGCTCATGATCCTCGGCCAGATCGGCGTCGACATCGGTCCCGCGGTGGCGGGTCTCGGCGTCGTCGGCATCGCGGTCGGGTTCGGCGCGCAGTTCCTCGTCCGCGACTATCTCAACGGGTCGCTGATCCTGATCGAGAACCAGTTCGGCCGCGGAGACGTGGTCCGGGTCGCCGGCGTGGCCGGGACGGTCGAGGACTTCACGCTGCGACGGACGACGCTGCGCGATCTCGACGGCGTCGTCCACACGGTCCCGAACGGCGAGATCAAGGTCGCATCGAACATGACCCGCGTGTGGGCCCGCATCAACCAGGACGTGACGGTCGTCTACGGCACCGACGTCGACAGCGCGATCGAGGTCGTCGACAACGTCGGCCGCGAGATGGCCGGCGATCCGGCGTGGAAGCGGCGGATCCTCGAGGCGCCTCGCGTCGAACGCGTCCAGGCACTCGCCGAGAACGGCATCACCCTCAAGATCCTCGGCACCGTCCGCGCGGCGGATCAGTGGGCGGCGGCGGGCGACTTCCGGAAGCGGCTCCTGGCTGCGTTCCGGGAGCACGGCATCGAGATGCCGCGCCCGCAGCGGGTCGTGCTGGCCCGCAATGCGAACGGGGACCTTGCACCCGGACTCGCGCCGGACGAGTCGGACCTAGCGGCCGACACCGACTGACGCCGCCCCCCGCGCGACCTCACCGACGGCGACGCCCCTCACTCCGCGCGGTAGGATGACCGCGCCAGCCTGCTTCGACACCGGAGATCACCGTGAGCCTCGAGCAAGCCCCGTCATCGCCCGAGATCGAGAACCTGATGGCGGAATCCCGGCTCTTCCCGCCGGATCCCGCCTTCACGGCGCAGGCCAATGCGAGCGCCGAGATGTACGCCGAGGCCGAAGCTGATTTCGAGGCCTTCTGGGCGAAGCGCGCACGCGAGAGGATCGACTGGTCGACACCGTTCGAGACGACGCTCGAGTGGGACCTCCCGTTCGCCAAGTGGTTCACCGGTGGCGAGCTCAATGTCGCGTACAACTGCGTCGACCGCCACGTGGAGAACGGCCTCGGCGACAAGGCCGCCTATCACTGGATCGGCGAGCCCGGCGAGACGCGGACGCTGACGTTCCGTGACCTCCAGCGCGAGGTCAGCAAGGCGGCCAACGCGCTCAAGGAGCTCGGCGTCACGAAGGGCGACCGGGTCGCCATCTACATGCCGATGATCCCCGAGCTGCCGATCGCGATGCTCGCCTGCGCGCGGCTGGGCGCTCCTCACACCGTCGTCTTCGGTGGCTTCTCTGCCGAGGCGTTGTCGGGCCGGATCAATGACTGCGGAGCGAAGGTCCTCATCACCGCGGATGGCGGATATCGCCGCGGGAAGGTCGTCGGGCTCAAGGAGCACGCCGACGAGGCGCTGGGCGACACGCCGACCATCGAGGCGTCGATCGTCGTCAAGCGGACAGGCCATGACGTCGAGATGACCGACGGCCGCGACCACTGGTGGCACGACCTCGTCGACCGCCAGTCCGACGACTGCCCGGTCGTGCCGGTCGAGTCCGAGCACATGCTCTACCTCCTCTACACCTCGGGGACCACCGCGAAGCCGAAGGGCATCCTGCACACGACCGGCGGCTATCTCGTCGGGACGTCGTTCAGCCACTGGGCCACGTTCGACATCAAGCCGGACGACGTCTACTGGTGCGCGGCGGACATCGGCTGGGTGACCGGTCACAGCTACATCGTCTACGGCCCCCTCGCGAACGCGACCACGGGGATCCTCTACGAGGGGGCGCCGGATACGCCTGCCTGGGACCGCTGGTGGCAGATCGTCGAGGACTACAAGGTCACGATCCTGTACTGCGCGCCGACGGCGATCCGCGCCTTCATGAAGCAGGGCGAGGCGTGGCCGGCGAAACACGACCTCTCGACGCTTCGGGTGCTCGGGTCGGTCGGCGAGCCGATCAACCCCGAGGCCTGGCTCTGGTACCGCGAGCACATCGGCCGCAACGAGACGCCGGTCGTCGACACGTGGTGGCAGACCGAGACCGGCCAGATCATGATCACGGCACTCCCCGGTGTGACCTCGACGAAACCCGGATCCGCCACGTTCCCGTTCCCTGGCATCGAAGCAGACGTGGTGGACGCCGATGGGAACTCCGTCCCACTCGGCGGTGGCGGCTACCTGGTCCTGAAGCGTCCGTGGCCCGCCATGCTCCGCGGCATCTACGGCGACCCGGATCGATACAAGCAGACCTATTGGAGCCGCTTCCCGGGGATGTACTTCGCGGGCGACGGCGCCAAGCGCGACAAGGACGGCTATCTGTGGCTTCTCGGCCGCGTCGATGACGTCATGAACGTCGCGGGCCACCGCATCTCGACGACCGAGGTCGAGTCGGCCCTGGTGGACCACAAGTCGGTCGCCGAGGCCGCCGTCGTCGGCAAGAAGGACGAGATCAGCGGGCAGGCGATCTTCGCGTTCGTGATCCTGAAGGCCGATCAGCAGGCGTCGGATGCGCTCGCCGTCGCGCTGCGCGAGCACGTCGCGACCGTGATCGGGCCGATCGCGCGGCCGAAGTTCCTCCTCTTCGTCCCCGACCTGCCGAAGACGCGCTCGGGCAAGATCATGCGCCGGCTGCTTCGCGACATCGCCGAGGGCCGCGTGCTCGGCGACACCACCACACTCGCCGACGCGGGTGTCGTCGAGACGATCCGCGAGAACTCCGGCACCGCGGAGGAGTGACGTGCCCTTCGATTTCCTGAAGCGAAAGAAGGGCCCTGCACCCGCGGATGGCGCCACGGTGTCGGGGCCGGCAGGGGAGGGGATCCGGTTCGAGGGGTTCACCGAGGATTGGCGGCTCGTCGGGCGGATGCAGGTCGGCGGCCGGATGTCCGACGCCCTGAACAAGCGCGAGCCGATCGAGATCACTGAGATCGAGTGGGCTCCGGTCGACGGATCCGCCGCCCTCGCGCCCGCGCCCGGCCTGAAGTCGGTCGACCCCTACGATCTGGTCCTGGTGTTCGCAAACGACGGCGCGGGGCCCCAGCCGAATGACGAGGAGCGAAGCGCTCACCGGGTCCACAAGGTGTCGTACGGCGTCGCGCTCGAGGCGCCGCCGTATCGGGTGGTCGGGACGGTCCTGCTCTATCCGGGCTCCGAGCCCGACAGCCTTCTCCAGCGCTCCTCCGACATGTTCGTCCCGATCGTCGACGCGACGGCGACGATGGGTGACACCGTCATCGGGACTCCCTCGGCGTCGGCGATCCTCGTCAACCGCCAGTACCTGCGCGGTGTCGAGCAGGTCGACCTCCGGACCGGCGAACGACACCGGCCGCTGCCCGGGGCGCCGCTCGGCGGCACCAACTGGACCGACAAGGCGCGCTAGGCGTCAGACGCCCGCGACTTCCTTCGTTCGAGCGCGGAGACGGAATCCGCTCTTCGGGACCGGCGTCGGGGCAGGGACGCCGAGGACGCGGTCGGCGAGCGTGTCGAAGTCGGTCGAGATCTTCTCCCGCGGGAACATGTCCGTGACGGTCCGTCCCTCGTTCGCGGCCCTGACGAACAGGAGTCCGCCTGACCGGATCTGCGCGAGCGCCGGCATCCCGACGGTGCGCTCCATGTCCTCGACGCTGACGCCGCTGTTGGCGCGGTTGACCACCATGGCGAGTCGTTCGCGGCAACCGAGCCCGTAGGAGACGTCGCGAAGCTGGACCGCCGCGCGGATGGCCGGAACGTCGGGGGTGACGGGGACGAGGATCCGGTCGGCCTCGTCGAAGATCGCCTGGTTCAGCGAGCTGTAGGAGGGATGGAGATCGATGACGATCACGTCGACCCATTGCCTCGCCTCGGTGATGGCTGCGGCGAGCCGCGGGACATCGAGGACGTCGGTGTTGAGAGGCGAGTCGGTCAGGGCGACGACCTTCATGCCTGACGCGTGCGCCGCGGCGATCGTCAAGAGGTTTTCGGCGGGACCGCCGTCTACCTCGTCACGCCAGCTGTCGGCGACCGTCCGGACCGCCTCGATGCCGAGCGACATCGTCACGTGGCCCGTCACGGTATCGGCGTCGACAAGCAGGACTGACTTTCCCTTCCGGGTCTGGAGCGCGTACGCGAGGTTCGTCGCGACGGTCGTCTTGCCGACCCCGCCTTTCGGATTGAACACGGCGATGGTCGTCGCTCGCGCATTCCAGCTCGTCAGCCCGACGTCGCCGCCATTGAGGACGGGGCCGCTGCCATCGTCGACCGTCTCTCGGCGGATGCACATCGCCTCGACCCGCCAGCGGATCGAGTCCGTCGTGTAGGGTCGAGTGAAGTACTCGTCACCCGAGTCGCCCGGGTCGAGCGCGGCGAAACGCTCGAGCGCCCGAGGCGAGACGACCGTCAGAGCTGCGACCGGGTGCTTTGCGTCGTGAAGGACGGACTCGAACGCCCGCGCCTCGTCGTCGTCGATCTCGCCATCCATGACGACGAGCCCGACGTCCTGGCGGCTGTTGAGCGCACGCCGCAAATCGAGCGGATCGAGCACCTCGATGACATCGAAGCCGGCGGCGGCCAACTCGGCGCCGACAGGTGCTGATTCACCCGGCGGGAGAGCAACGACGATCGCGGGACGTGCCATGAGCAGACTCCTGAAGGTGGGGTGTCAGTCGCCGGTGTCGGGGTCGCGTGCGGCGACCTCGATCGCGTCGCCGGATCGGCCGGTGACGCGCGCTTCGAACCCTGGCACCGCCGTGGCAGTGCTCTCGATATCGAGGCCGATCTCGTGCTCGACGGTGAAGATGAACTCCCCGTCGGGCCCGGATGCGACCGACACAGTCGAGACTCCCGCCGACCGGCTCAGGCCGCGCTTGAAGGTCGCGATGCTGGCAACGCTGACAAGACCGACGACGATGACACGCGTCGAGACGCGTTCGATCGGGGATGCCTCGACCGGCGGGATGTCGGCGTCCGCCGCACCCTCGGGAAGCTGCGCGACGTCCGCCGGCGCGTCTGTGATGGCGGACCCATCGTCACCGTCGAGGTCGCCGCTGAACGCGAGGGCGTCGGCTTCCGCCGCGGCGAACCCGAGTCTCGCCGCCATGGCAGCCTGCGCGGCCGCCATCGCGTCGGCAGCAGGGTCTGTCGCGGGCGGTTCGGGTTCGAGCACCGCGACCGGCGGCTCGATCGACACCGACAGCGATGGATTCGGGTCGAACGGCTGGAACACGGGTTCGGCGACCGAGGCCGCCACGCCGGCAAGGTCCGGCGGATCGGGCATCGTCTCGGCCATCGTCGCGATGCGGGTGGGGTCCTGCTCGGCGAGCAGGCGCTCGAAGAACTCATCCATGTCGGCGCGGAACGCGTCGACCGTGGCGGTCACGCGCGCGACGCGTGCCTCGATGACGGCAGCGCTCGCCTCGATCTCGCCGTCGAGGGCGTGCTTCCGCTTGGCGATGCGTGTCTCGGTCTCCTCGCGGATCCGGGCGATCTCGCCCTTCGACCAGTCGCGGACCGCAGAGATGTCGTCGTCGGCGCGCTGGCGGAGAGCGGCGACCTCGACGGTCGAGGCGGCCTGGATCTCTTCGATGGCCGTCTTCGAATCGACGACGAACTTGGCCATCGTCTCGTCGCGAGCGCTCTCGGACGCGGACTGCATGGCCCGGCTGAGGTCGACCATGAACTTGGTCGAGCGTCGGGCGGGAGCCGACACGGCGGGCGGGGCGTCGATCATGTCGGGTGCCACGTGCTCCTCGGCGATAGGTGGTTCAGGTGTGGCGGCTGTCTCGGCGACGTCTTCCGTGTCGGCCTCGATCCGCTCGCCGGCTCCCCACGGGAGCCTGAACCCGGGTTTCGTGTCTGTATCCGGCATCGGTGTGGGTCCTTCCACGGCGGCGACGTCGGCTAGGTCCATCCGACATCGGTGACTGGGTGGCATCGTGGCAGCGAGGGTCGGTACGGTGCAGTCGGCTGGAGGTACCAGAGGTCGCGCGCCGGTGGTACCGCCGGGCTCAGGACACGTTCCGGGCTACCATGGCCACGATGAACCTCGCACGCTCGTTCGACGGCCGCGCTGGTCCGACCGACACGCTCGGTCGGGCGATGCGTGATCTGCGGATCTCGGTCACCGACCGCTGCAACTTCCGATGCACGTACTGCATGCCCAAGGAGATCTTCGGCAAGGACTACGCGTTCCTGCCGCGTGACCAGGTCCTCTCGTTCGAGGAGATCGAGCGGACCGCGCGGGCATTCGTGTCGCTCGGCGTCGAGAAGCTGCGCATCACCGGCGGCGAGCCGCTCGTCCGGCGCGACCTGCCGGATGTCATCGGCATGCTGGCCGCGCTTCGGACGCCCGAGGGTGGCGAGATCGACCTGACGCTGACGACCAACGGGTCCGCTCTGCGCGGCCTCGCTCAGCCGCTCGCCGATGCTGGGCTGCGGCGGGTCACCGTCAGCCTCGACTCCCTCGACGATGCCGTCTTCGGCGCGATGAACGGCATCGACTTCCCTGTCGCGCGGGTGCTCGACGGCGTCGACGCCGCGATCGAGGCGGGCCTCACGCCGGTCAAGGTCAACATGGTCGTCCGGCGTGGCGTCAACGAGTCGAGCATCGTGCCGATGGCGCGCTGGGCGCGCGAGACGGGCGTCATCCTGCGCTTCATCGAATACATGGACGTCGGTCATTCGAACGGCTGGCGGCTCGATGAGGTGGTGCCCGCTGACGAGATCGTCGAGATGCTCGGCGCCGTCTGGCCGGCCGAGGCGACGGAGCCGTCGTATCGCGGCGAGGTCGCCGGTCGCTGGCGGTACACGGACGGAGGCGGCGAGTTCGGCGTCATCTCGTCGGTGACGCAGCCGTTCTGCCGCGACTGCACGAGGGCGCGGATCTCGGCAGAGGGCAAGCTCTACACCTGCCTCTTCGCGGTCGAAGGCCACGACCTTCGCGAGGTCCTCCGTTCGGGCGCGTCGGACGCCGAGCTGACCCAGGCGATCGAGCGGATCTGGCTACGCCGCGGCGACCGCTATTCCGAGCTCAGGTCAGCTGCGACCTCGACCCTTCCGAAGATCGAGATGTTCGCGATGGGGGGCTGAGGGCGTTCTCCACAGCCTGTCCACAGCGGCGGATAACTCGTGGATGCGGCCGCCCGGGGCGCCCCTGACTTCGTGGATAACCGCGTTGACCCGTCGACACGGCGGCCCCTAACGTAGGTCTTGCCCGAAGGGGCCGACAGGATCAAAGGACCCGAGATCGCATCAAGGACCTACGCTCCGCCGCCGGTCGCTTCGGGCGCTTCGTTGCCACGAAGGCGTCGCTTCACTGCGTGTCGTCGGGGCGCCCGACGGGTCGTGATCGGCATCCCGGTGTCGATACGCTCGTCGGGCTAGCGAAGTCGGCCCCGCCCATCGCATACGATGCGCGCAGGAGGCCCGATGACCCACCCGATCGCCGACTTCGATCCCGCGCGCCCGATCCCGCCGGTGGAACAGCCCGCGCGGATCGCCGCGCTCGTCGCGGCCGTTCGAGCACGGACGGACATCGTCCCGGAGGTCGGGATCGTCCTCGGGTCCGGGCTCGGCGGGCTGGCCGACGACCTCGAGGACGGAATCGCGATCCCATTCGAGGACCTCCCCGGATGGCCGGCGGCGACGGCGCCCGGCCATGTCGGCCGGCTGCTGCTCGGGACCCTCGCGGGCCGGCCGGTCGTGATGCTCCAGGGCCGCTTCCACATGTACGAGGGCAACGACCCCGGGCTCGTCATCCAGCCGGTGCTCTTGTTCAAGGCGCTCGGCGCGCGGATCGTCGTGCTGACCAACGCGGCCGGCGGGCTCGACCCGACCTTCGGACCGGGGACGCTGATGATCATGCGCGATCACATCAACCTGACGGGTCGGAGCCCGCTCATCGGCCCGAACGCCGACGAGCTCGGGGAGCGCTTTCCCGACCTCGTCGACGCGTGGAGCCCGCGCCTGCGCACCGCGCTGCATGCCGCGGCCGCCGCGGAGGGCATCGACGTCGAGGAAGGCATCTACGTCGGCCTCATCGGGCCGACCTACGAAACACCGGCCGAGGTCCGCTGGCTCGCGGGGCTCGGCGCGCACGCGGTCGGCATGTCGACCGTTCTCGAGTGCATCGCCGGCCGATGGGTCGGTCTCGAGGTGTGCGGCGTCTCGCTCGTGACGAACGCGGGTGCGGGCTACACGGGTGAGCCGCTGACCCACGAGGAAGTGCTCGAGTCTGGCAAGGAATCCGGCCCGCGACTGGCGCGCGTCATCCGCAGGTTCGTGGCGGAACTGCCGCCCGCCTGATCAGGTGACGGGGAGCTCTCGCCCGGCCGCCTTGGCTGCTGCCGCTTTGTCCGCCCAGGCCTCCAGGACGCGGTCCTTGTGCGGGCGGATCGGGCAGTGGCCGTCGCGGTTGTTGAACTCGTCGCAGTACCCGAGCGGCACGCACTTGGGAGCCAGGAACGAGCCGAGGAATGGCGACACGCCGAAGACCTCGTGGCGGATGAGCTGGAAGAGTCGCCGGATCTCCCACTGGGCCATCGTGCACAGGCGGAGTCCCGACATGTGGATGAGCGCCCGCAGGTTCGTCGTCATGACGAGATTGGTGCGCGTCGCGTTCGGGAAGACGAACCGCGCGTCCTCACCGGGCACGCCCGCGTCCAGGAGGTCGCTATACAGTCCCAGCGCGCCGTCGACCTGCTCCTCGTAGCGCTCGCGGAGCTCGGCGTCGCCCTCGGCGATGGAGTGGGGGAGCATCGTGGCGGCGCCCTTGAACTTGACGTATCGCTGGCTCTGCTGATCGAACGCGACGCCCGCCCGATGGCGCACGAGCTGATGGGACAGCGTCCGCGACACGCCGCTGATCGCGAACGTGAAGACGACATGCTCGATGGTCGAACCGTGTCCCGATTCGATCACAGAACTGATGAGCTTCTGCATCTTGAGCGGGTCGAAATCGCCGTCGACCGCCCGTCGGAAGATCTCGTCAGGATCCTGCTCGGAATAGCAGGTACGGCACGCCGTGTAGATGATCGGGACGTAGAACTTCTCGACGATGTCGCGGTCCGGGAAGACGAGCGTCGCGCGCATCCCGAGGTCGCGGCGGCCGGGATTCTTGGGGATCCCGGTCTTCTCGCGAGGGGCCTCGGTGGTCGTCATCGGAACGCCAGTCTAGCGGTCACGCGCCCGACTCGACGGCGTCGGACCCTTCGAGCGCGTAGGCGACGGCCTCGTCGAGCGTGATCGCGGCGCCCTCGGCACCGTAGTGCGCGAGCTCCTCGGACGGCATGTGTGAGCTGACCGATGTTCTGAATGCGTTGTGGATGGTTTGATTG
>JBJMNA010000243.1:0-7602 GCA_045804485.1 Chloroflexota bacterium | reverse complement strand
GGATCGTGTCATCGGGCTGGCTCAGCCGTGCCGGATCGCCGGATGTCGTGGCGACGATCTCCTGTCCGTCGAGCAGTCCTTCGGTGAGCAGGAAGCCGACCGCGAGCTCCGCCTCATGACCGGGCGTGCGCATCGTGACCGCGACCGCGACCGGGTCCTGCCGGGGCCCGGCGGCGCGGATCTCGAGGGGCGCCTCGCCGACGACGCGGTCGTCACGGATCTCGAGCGCGTCGCCGCGGACGGCGACGACCCGGCGGCTGGTGATCTGCCGGATGGGCGGCAGCGACGCGTCGTCGGTCACGCCGGACATGACGTCGTCTCGAGTGAATGACCGAAGGTCGTCAGCGCATCGCTCGCCGTCTGCGCGGCGTCCACGGCCTTGCCCAGCGCCCCGAGACCAGCCAACCCGCCGCCGGTCCCCGCCCAGGCGATGAATGCGTCGGCAGCAGCGCCATACGAATCGAGCATCGCGCCCGCCGAGGCGTGCGCATCCGCATAGCACGCCGCCGGAGGGTTCTCGCGCAGCCAGTCGCGTTCGGAGTCCACGAAGTCAAGGATATCGACCGCGGCGGCCTTGACGGCGGCCGGATCCTGCGCCTGGGCCCCGCTGGACAGGGCGGCGTTGAGCCTCTCCACGGTCGCCCGGTCGTCGTTGACGCGGCGCAGGAATGCCGCGTAGGCAGCGCCCGCGGGACCGCTGGCTCGCGCTGGCGGCGGCGTCCCGATCGGCGTCTGGGCGGAGGCCGTGGCTGAAGCGGGCGTCTCCGTCGGCTCGGCAGTGCTCGTCGTCGGCGTGGGCACGTCCGACGGGGCCAGGGATGAGGTCGCGACCGCCGCGGGACTCGACGTGACGGCACCGCGCGACGGCGATGGCGTGGCATCGGACGTCTGGCGAGTGACGAACGCGGCACCGAAGACCACGGCCGCCACGGCAAGCGCGCCGACCAGGAGCCACAACCGTCTCGCCATCCACCCGAGTGTACGAGCGGTGGCGGGAGAGGGCAGTCGCCCGCCTCGCGCGCCATGATGTCGCATGGCCCTGACCGATCGGGATCGCCGTTTCCTCCGGACCATGCGCCGGATCGTCCTCGTGACGATCGCGCCCGACGGCCGCCCTCGTCCGGTCCCCATCTGCTTCGTCGTCTCCGACGACGAGGCAGTGCTCTACACGCCGCTCGACGACAAGCCGAAACGGACCGCCGACCCGCTGGCGCTCGCCCGCGTCCGCGACATCACGCGCGATCCGCGCGTCTCGCTCCTTGCCGACCGCTGGGATGAGGACTGGACCAAGCTCGCCTGGCTCCGCGCAACCGGCCGGGCATCGCTGCTGGACCCCGGACCCGAGCATGCGAGCGCTATCGCCGGCCTGCGCGCCATCTATCCGCAGTACGAGACCCACCGCTTGGACGACCGACCCATCCTCAGGATCGAGCTCGAGCGCGTGACGACCTGGAGCCCGGCGGAAGCGGGCGTCTAGCGATCGAGGAAGAGCGCGGTGCCCATCGGGCGAAGACAGTGGGTCGAGCTCATCGCCTGGAGGTAGCCGCCGGCGTTGAGCAGCGCGACCATCGCGCCCTCCTCGACCGGCGGGATGACGTAGTCCTCGGCGAAGACGTCGCCCGCCTCATTGATGTGACCGGCGACCGTGACGGTCTCGGTCCGCTCGGCGTCCGCCGCGGCACAGACGACGAGCTCCTGCGCGAACCGGTAGATGAAGTACGAGCAGTTGACGTTCCAGCCGATGTCGAGGCCGACGAACGTCACGCCGCGGCGCTCCTCGACGGTGACGACCTCGCCGAGCAGGATCGCGGCGTCCTTCGAGAGCGCGTCGCCGGGCTCGCACGCGATCGTGACCCCGAGCGGGCCGAGATGGTGCGCGAGGACGCCGGCGTACGCGTCGAGGTCGACCATCTGCTCGTCGTCGCGCGCCGGCGCACCGAGTCCGCCGCCGACATTCACCTCGCCGATCTCGTGCCCGGCGGCTCTCAGAGTCTCGACCGCCTCCACCGCGCGGATCAGAGCGCGCTCGAACTCGCCCAGTCCATCCGCCAGCCAGCCCGACCCGGCGTGGAAATGGACCGTGTCGATCGCGAGGTCGTGTCGCGCCGCCGCGGCCACGGCGTCGTCCAGCCGCTCGAGCCCGATGCCGAATTTCGTGGGTCGATCGCCGGCGTAGTGGAGGACCTCGTTGTATCCGGCGCCCGCGCCCGGGTCGATCCGCAACCCGATCGCGGTCCCGCGCGCGCGGCGGCCGTACCGCTCGACCTGGCTGATGGCGTCGAGGTTCAGGTGGATGCCGTGAGCGAGCAGGACATCGAGGTCGCGCTCGGAGACGTTCGTCCCGGTGTAGCTGATCTCGTCGGGCAGCCAGCCACACGCCAGCGCCCGGTCGACCTCGCCCGGGGAACATGCGTCGATGCCGACACTCTCGGGGCTGCCGGGCGCGCCGAGACCACGGAACACCTCGAGGACCTCGGGGAGTGGATTGGCCTTGAGCGCGAACCGAAGGCGGAACGGGCGCCCGGTCCTCCCCAGCGCGGCCTGGAGCGCACGGGCGTTCTCCGCGAACCGTGCCCGGTCGTAGACGAACAACGGCGTCCCGTGCTCGCGGGCAAGCGCCTCCGCGTCTTCACCCGCGATCCGCAGCCGCCCGTCTGCGATGTCGAGTCCCGGCCGGACCCACCACGGCACGGCGGCGCCAACGGACGCCTCGATCACGCCTGCGGTTGCGGATGCGGATGGGTGTGCGCCGCCGGGTGCGAGTCGGTCGCGGCCTGTGCCCGGGGCTTCCACTTGTCTGGGCCGTCCTCGATCGGGACGCCGAGCGCCTCGACGAGCCGCGCCGTCGCGGCTGCGATCTCCGCCACGGCACCGTCGAACGCCTCTGCATTCCGGGCCGACGGCTTGGCATAGCCGCTGATCTTGCGGACGTACTGGCGGGCGGCGGCCTCCAGTTCGCCCGTCGTCGTCACCTCATCGACACGACGAAGGGTCTTGATGCTTCGGCACATGCCCGTACGGTACGCCACGGGGCTATCCTCGGTCGGTGAGCGGCTTCCGGACGACTCCCGACGTCTCGATCGCCCGATCCCGACCGCTGCTCGACGCGGCCGGCTGACCGTGGCAGCCGCCGGCTTCTGGGCCTTTCTCGGCGCGTCGTCGCTCATCATCGGCGCGCTCATCGGGATGTCCGGCCGACTCACCGGCCGGCCGCTGGCGCTGCTCATCGGGTTCGGGTCGGGAGCGCTCATCAGCGCCGTCGCGTACGACCTGATCGAGGAGGCGGTCGCCGTGTCGGCGACCGGTGTGTCGGTCGCGGTCGGGTTCGTCGCCGGCGCGGTCGTCTATTTCGTCGGCGACGAGCTCATCGAGCGGATGCCCGGCAGCGGCGGTCTCGAGATCCTGCTCGGTGCCGTCCTCGATGGCATCCCCGAGTCGATCGTCCTCGGGCTGTCGCTCGTCGGCGGCGCCGGGCCGAGCGTGGCCGTGCTCGTGGCGATCTTCATCTCGAACGTGCCTGAAGCGGCCTCGTCGTCGGCCAAGATGCAGGCGGCGGGGCGGCCGGCGCACTGGGTGGTCGGGATCTGGACGCTCGTCGCGATCGCGAGTGCCGTGGCAGCGGCTGTCGGGTATGGCCTGTTCGCGGGGGCGCCGGGCGATGTCATCGCCTTCATCGACGCGTTCGCCGCGGGTGCGATCCTGACGCTACTCGCCTCCGACCTCCTGCCCGCTGCGCACGAGGCCGACAAGACCAAGATCGTCGGACTCGCCACGGCGGCCGGATTCGCGGTCGCCGCGGCGCTGACCCTCAACGGATGACCGACGCCACGGACCTCGCCGAGCGGCTCGGGATGCGGCCCCATCCGGAAGGCGGCTGGTATGTCGAGACGTGGCAGGCGGCGTCCGGCGGGGGCGGCCGGCCGGCCGGTAGCGCGATCCTCTTCCTCCTCGCCGCCGGCGATCGGTCGCACTGGCACAGGCTGGACGTCGACGAGGTCTGGGGTTGGTCGGCCGGTGACGACCTCGAGCTCCGGACGTGGACCGAGGGCGACGCCGGGATCACGGTCCGGCTGCTCGGCGGCGATGTGTCGGCCACCAGCGCGACCGTCGTCCAGGCGGTCGTCCCGCGGGGCGCGTGGATGACGGCGCGGTCGCTGGGTGCCTGGACGCTTGTCGGAACCGTCGTCGCGCCAGCGTTCTCGTTCGACGGTTTCGAGCTGGCTGCGCCGGAGTGGGAGCCGCCGATCCGGTGAAGCGACCGCGAGCGTCAGCCGCCTTCGCGGATCCCCCACGGCGACCCGGACGCGGTCAGCAGGTCGAGGAACGGGACCGCGTCGAACGCCTCGGGGCCGAGCACCCCTGAGCCGGACCAGACGCCCGTCGCGAGGAGCTCCAGCGCGACGACCGGGTTGATCGCCGTCTGCCAGACGACCGCCTGCGACCCGTCTTCGCGCATCGTCACCTCGTTGTCGACGACGTGGTAGAGATAGACCTGCCGCGGCTCGCCGTCCTTGCCGGTGCCCGACACCCAGGTCCCCGCGCAGGTCTTGCCGCGCATCCGGTCGCCCAGCTGCGCGGGATCCGGCAGACAGGCGGCCACGACGTCCCGCGGCGACACCTCGACACCACCCACCCGGACCTTGTCCGTCCGGTCAAGCCCGAGCATGTGCAGCACCTTCAGCACATTGATGAACTCGTCGCCGAGGCCGTACTTGAACGTCACCCGCCGGGCCTTGACCCAGCGAGGGACGAGCACGACCTCCTCGTGCTCGACGTTCACGCATTCCACAGGGCCGATCCCCTCCGGGAAATCGAACACCTCGGGCTCGCTGAACGGCGGCGTCGTGTACCAGCCGCGATCGGCCTCCCAGACGACCGGCGGGTTCAGGCACTCCTCGATCGTGGTCCAGATGGAGAACGACGGCGCGAAGTCGTAGCCGTCGACAACGAGGTTCGCCCCGTCGCGGACGCCGATCTCGTCGATCTCCGAGAACAGGTGGTCCTGCGCATAGCGGGCGAAGACGTCGGACAGCCCGGGCTCCACGCCGATCCCGACGAGCGCGAGCCGCCCGGCGGTCTCCCACTCGGCGGCCATCGCGAACTGATCGTCGCCGAGCTTCAGGCCGGTTCGCTCGTACGGTGCGTCGGGATCGGGCTTCGAGAGCGACATCGCCATGTCGAGATAGTCGGCACCCGCCGCGAATGCGCCCTCGAAGATCGGCATGACGAACCGCGGGTCGACCGCATTGAGGACATGGGTGATGCCGTGCTCGCGGCACAGCGCGGCGACATCCGCGGAGCGCGAGGCGTCCACGCGCGCGGCGACGAGGCGGCGGTCCGCCGGAAATCGCGCGACGGCGCGCTCGGCCCGACCCAGGTCGTAGTCGGCGACGACCATCCGGTCGAAGAAATCGCGCCGCGCGGCGATCGGCACGACCGCGCTTCCGACGCCACCCGCGCCGACGACGAGGATCCGCATCCCTTGACCTCCTGACGCGATGACACGCACACGCCCGGCGTGAGTCTGCCGGACGGTCGCACCCGCCGAGGTGTCGTCTCGTGCGGCGGTCAGCCTCCGCCGAGCTTCCAGTCGATCGAGCCGGTGAAGCAGTGACCCAGCTTCGCGCAGGCGCCGTGCGTCAGGTCCCACGTCCGCCCGGCGACGTACGGTCCGCGGTCCACCACAGGCACGGTCAGCGTCACGCCCTTGTAGCGGAAGGTGACGAGCGTCCCGCACGGAAGTGTCCGATGCGCGACCCCGACGAGGCCCTTCGTCAGCGTCTGCCCGCACGCGGTCCCGTTGCCGTACAGGCCGGGCCCGTACCACGAGATGTCGCTGTCGTGGTGCCAGCCGCTCGTCACTCGACTCCCGCCCGTGGTGGCCTTGCTGGCCGTCGAGGCCCGGTTCGGCGTGGTGCGGATCGCGATCGATCGCGGGCCGGCGCCCGGCTGGGCGCCTCGAACGGCGGCCTCAGTCGGCTCGAACCTGAGGCCGGGCTCGATCATCATCGAGCGCTCCTCGAGGTGTCCGGCGGACCGGGCGCCTGGATCCTGGGGCTGGATCGTCATCACCGTCCCCGGCGGAAGCGTCGCGACCTCGACCTGTCGGAAGAGACCGGGGTCCACGACGTCGGCGGGGCTGGGAACCCTCGAACCGACCAGACCGGGGACGGCGACCGAGGCGAGGATGGCGGTGAGCGTCACCCTCGCGACGAGATTCCTGTGTCGCACGTCTGCGAGGGACCGTAGCATGGATCGGCCTATCCCGGGCTTCGCGCACCCTGTCGTGCGCGCATCGAAACCGTGTCAGCATCCGCTCGTGCCCACCCGTTCGTATCCGCTCGCCGGCCCGCTCGACCTCGTCCGGACGCTCGGCCCGCTGTCGCGTGGCCGCGGAGATCCGACGATCCATGTCGAGCGGCAACGCGCCTGGTGGGCGACGCGGACTCCCGACGGCCCCGCGGCGATCGGTCTCACCGTCGCTCGCGGGCACGTGGACGCCGAGGCATTCGGGCCGGGCGCAGACCGGCTCATCGCGACTTTTCCGGCGCTCCTCGGTATCGACCGCGACGATCCGCCGATCGGAGCCGGGCATCCTCTCGTCGCTCACCTGGAGCGCCGGCTCGTCGGGATCCGGATCCCGCGCACGGGCGCGGTCCTCGAATCGCTCGTCCCGGCGATCCTCGAGCAGAAAGTGACCGGCCTCGAGGCACGCCGTGCATGGACCGGTTTGGTCGCCCGTCACGGAGAGGCTGCACCTGGGCCGGCTGCGTGGCGGCTCCGTCTGAGTCCCTCGCCAACTCAGCTCGCGGCACTCCCCTATTACGCCTACCACCCGTTCGGCATCGAACAGCGCCGCGCAGAGCTGATCCGGCGCGTCGCGGCTCGGGCCACGTGGTTCGAGGCGATCGTGGACATGCCGCTCGACGACGGTTACCGGCGGCTGACCGCGGTTCCGGGGATCGGCCCGTGGACAGCGGCAGAGGTCGGTGTTCGCGCGCTCGGCGACCGTGACGCCGTCAGCGTCGGCGACTTCCACCTACCGAACCTCGTCGCCTTCGCGTTGGCAGGCGAGCCGCGCGGGACGGACGCACGGATGCTCGAGCTGCTCGAGCCCTATCGCGGGCAGCGGGCGCGGGTCATCCGCCTGCTCGAGTCGAGCAGCATCCGCGCGCCACGGTACGGTCCACGCTTGTCGGTCCGAGGGATCGAGGATCTCTGAACCCCGCGTCAACCGGCGCGGAAGGCCCTCACCGCTTCGGCCAGCAGCCCGACGGTGTCCGGCGTGCATGGCTCGAGCACGACGATCGCGTGGTCCGCGCCGGCCGCGTCGTGAGCGCGCAGCCCCGACGCGATCTCCTCGGCCGACCCGCCGAGCGCCGGCGAGGTCGGCGGGTCCCCCGACGCCGGCAGCATCTCGGGGTAGCGAACGGTGAGCCCGACCGTGATCGACAGCGTCGCTGGGTCGCGGCCGACGCGGTCGCACGCGTCGGCGAGATCCTTCCGTCGCCCGGCGAGACGCTCGTCCGGGAGCCCGAACCACGCCGCATTCCACGCGTCTGCATGTCGCGCCGTGAGGTCGAGCATCCGCGGGCCCTTCGC
>JBJMNA010000242.1:0-15389 GCA_045804485.1 Chloroflexota bacterium | reverse complement strand
CGGCCGTCCTCGAGACCGCGGTCCTCGGGTCGGCCATCCTCGCCGCCGTCGGGACCGCTGCGTATCCGGACGTGCGGGCCGGCATCCGCGCGATGACGAGCGTCCTCGAGCACATCGAGCCGCGAGTCGAGGTCGCGCCGCTGTACGACCGCGTCTACGAGGCATACGTCGGGCTCTACCCGGCGACGGCGCCACTTCTCCGGACGCTCACCCCGGGGCTCGCATGACGACCTCGACGCGGACCGGCGCCATCACCCTCGACGGCGTGACCTTCGCGTTTCCGACGCGCGACGGCGGCAGCCTGCCCGTCCTCGCCGGCATCGACCTCGAGATCCCGGCCGGAGGGATCGTCGCGCTCATCGGGCCCAACGGCTGCGGCAAGTCGACGTTGCTGCGCGTCATCGCCGGGCTGCTCGCGCCCGGGTCCGGCGACGCGCGGCTCGACAGCGTGCCGATCAGCGAGCCCGACGCACGCATCGGCCTGGTCTTCCAGGAACCGCGTCTGCTGCCGTGGCGGTCGGCGGCCGACAACATCACCTACCCCCTCGAGCTCGCCGACTGGCCGCCCGACAAGCGGGCCGCCCGACTCGCCGCGCTTATGGAGATGGTGGACCTCGACCCGGCCGCGACCACCGCGCGACCGTCCGAGCTCTCGGGTGGCATGCGTCAGCGGGTGGCGCTGGCCCGCGCGCTCGCGCTCGAACCCGAGGTCCTGCTCCTCGACGAGCCGTTCAGCGCGCTCGATGCGCTGACCCGCGAGCGGTTCGACCTCGAGCTGCTGAGGCTGTGGGATCGTGCGGCGCCGACCATCGTCCTCGTGACGCACAGCATCGCGGAGGCGATCCTCGTCGCCGACCGTGTCGTCGTCCTCTCGCCGCGACCCGGCCGCGTCGTGGCCGACATCGCGGTCGACCTGCCCCGGCCGCGGACCATCGCGGACCTCGACGTCGCGGCAGTGTCGCGGACGTCGCTCGAGATCCGGTCGCACCTCGGCGACCCGGTCGCCGTGGACAGGCTCGAGACCGCGTCGTGACGAGGACGTGGTGGTTCCCGGTTGTCGCCGGTTTCGCCGTCTTCGTCGTCACCTGGAAGGCGATCGTCGTCGTCGGCGGCCTGCCGCCGTACATCCTCCCGGCCCCTGAGACCGTCGGCGGCCGGTTCGTCGGTGCCTGGCTCGACGGCACCGTCTGGCCGCACTTCCAGACGACGATGGTCGAGATCGTCATCGGCTTCGTCGTCGGGTCGGTGCTCGCGCTCCTCGTCGGCTACGCGCTCGCCCGCAGCGATCTCTTCGAGCGGCTGGCGTCGCCCTATCTCGTCGCGGCGCAGGCGATCCCGATCCTCGTCCTCGCGCCGCTCCTCGTGCTCTGGTTCGGGTCGGGACTGGTCAGCAAGGTGGTGATCTGCGCGTTGATCGTCTTCTTCCCGGTCGCGATCTCGACGATGGTGGGCATCCGGTCTGTCGACGTCCGCCTGATCGAGCTCGGCCGCAGCCTTCGCGCGACTCGCCGCCAGATCCTGACGACGCTCGAGATCCCAGCCGCCCTTCCGAGCATCTTCGGCGGCCTGCGGGTCGGCGTGACGCTGGCCGTTGTCGGCGCCATCGTCGGGGAGTGGGCCGGCGCAAGCAAGGGCTTGGCCGTCCTGATCAACCTCGCCCGTGGGTCGCTCTTCGACATCCCGCTCATGTTCGCGACGCTCCTGACCATCGCGCTGGTCGGCGTCGCCCTCTACCTCATCGTCGTCGGCGTCGAACGCCGGCTCGTCGGCGTCCGCTGACGGATCCGTATCGAATGGAGGTCATGTCCGTGTCGCCGCGTCGCCGCCCCACGACTCTCATCCTCGTCCTCGCCGTGCTCGTCTCGCTCGTCGCGGCGTGCTCAGGCGGGGGAGCGTCGGCTTCGCCGGCATCGTCCACGACGGCACGGCCCTCCGCCGCCGCCGGCGACTCGGGAGCGGCGCCCGATGAGAGCGCGACGCCGACCAAGCTCGTCGTGGGGCTCGGGTTCATCCCGAGCGTTCAGTTCGCGCAGTTCTACCTCGCGCAGCAGAACGGCTACTACTCCGATGGCGGCCTCGACGTCGAGTTCCAGAACAAGATCGACCCCGACCTCGTCCCGCTCGTGGGCGCGGGCACGATCGACGTCGGCATCGGCGATGGGACGAGCGTCATCCCGGCCGCCAGCAACGGCATCCCGGTCGAATATCTCGCGACGATCTACGGCAAGTTCCCGAACATCGTGTTCGCCAAGGCCTCGTCCGGGATCAAGAAGGCGGCCGACCTGAAGGGCAAGAAGATCGGCACGCCGGGGCGCTACGGCTCGGGCTGGATCATGCTCCAGGCGTTGCTGGCATCGGCCGGGCTGACGACCGACGACGTCGAGATCGTCGAATATCCCGACTTCACGCAGGAGATCGCGGTCGAGCAAGGTGCGGTCGACGCGGCGACCGGCTTCTCGAACAACGAACCCATCCAGCTCGAGGCGCACGGCGAGAAACCGGTCGTCCTGCGCATCGACGAGATCACCCCGCTGCCGGGACCGGGCCTCATCTCCGCGACCGCGACGATCGACGCGAAGCACGACGCGATCGCGGCGTTCGTCTCCGCGACCCTCCAGGCGATGGACGAGATCAAGGCGGATCCGTCAGTCGGGCTCGATGCGGCGTTCAAGGCGGTCCCGGAGCTGGCGTCGTCGCGCGCGACGCAGGCCGCGATCCTCGACGCGACGATCGACTCGTGGGCGGGGACGACCCAGACTGATCGCGGGCTCGGCGCCATCGACCGCGACGGCTGGACGACGTCGATCACGTTCATGACGGGACTCGGCCTCGTGAAGGGGCACGTCGCGACAGACGATCTCGTGCGCGAGGACCTCCTTCCGTCGGGGGACTGATCGCGCTCGGCCCGCGGACGGGATCGGGGTCCCGGCGGGGCCACGAATCGGCGATTTCGGGTATCATTGATGACCTCGCCGCGCCCCGGCAGCGGCCATCCCGCCACCCAACTCATCCAGGAGTCCGTGTGAACAGTCGTCCGCCTGTCAAGCCCACAACGATCGAGCCGTTCAAGCACGTCATCGACGAGTACAAGCACCAGGCGCAGACGATCACCTGCACCTGCGGCTGGCACGGCAGCTCGGCCACCATGGACCGCGGCGGATCGGAGTGGACCGCTCACCTGTTCGAGGTTCGCGGCATGAAGCGATAGCTTCAGCGACCGCTCGCCTGACGACCCGGATCGACAAGATCCGGGTCTCGTCGTTTCGGGCCCCTGCTAGCCTGTCGCGATGCATCTTCCCAGCGGCGGTCGGTTTGCGGTTCGCGCACGTCTGCTGACGCCGCTCGACCAGGGCGGGACGCGTCACGAGCCGGACGGACTCGTGATCGTCGACGATGCCGGCCGCATCGCTTTCGCAGGTGCAGCGGCGGACCGAGCGGAGGATGCCGCGGCGGCGGTCGACCTTCGTCCCTGGGTCGTCCTGCCGGGGATGGTCGACCTCCATGCGCACCTGCCGCAGCTGCCGAACGCTGGCGTCGGCTTCGCGCTCGATCTCCTCACCTGGCTCGACCGGCTGACGTTCCCGACCGAGCAGTCGTGGTCGGACCCCGAGGTCGCCGAACAGCTCGCGCCGTCCATCTTCAACGCCTTTGCTGCTGCCGGAACGACGACCGTGCTGGCGTACGGCGTCGTCTACAAGGCGGCGATGGACGCCGCCTTCCGCGCGGCCGAGGCGAGCGGGATCCGGGCGATCCTCGGCAAGGTGATGATGGACCGCGGGACATACGACCCGACCATCGAACCGTCGGCGATCCTCGACCGCTCGCTGCGTGAGTCCGCCGAGCTGATCGATCGATGGCACGGCGTCGACGCCGGGCGCCTTGGCTACGCCGTCACACCGCGGTTCGCCGTCTCGTGCAGCGGCGAGATGCTTCGGGAGTCGGCGGCTCTCGCGGCGTCGACGCGAACGTGGTGGCAGACGCACGTCAGCGAGGACGCGTTCGAGATCGCCGAGGTCGCCCGACTGCACCCCGACGCTGCCGACTACGTCGATGTCTACGACCGGGCGGGCGGGCTCGGAGCGCGGACGGTCCTGGCCCATGCGATCCACCTGTCGGATCGCGAGCTCGGCCGGCTCGTCGACACCGGGACGCATGTCGCGCACTGCCCGGCCTCGAACCTGTTCATCGGCGCGGGCGTCATGCCGCTCGCGCGGTATCGCGATGCCGGGCTGTCGCTCGGTCTGGGGTCGGATGTGTCCGGTGGGCCTGACCCGTCGATCCTTTCGGTGATGCGGGTCGGTGCCTACGCGCAGATGGCGCGCCGTTCATTGGTCGGCGATGAGGGGCCGATCCTCGACCCCTTCGAGTGGCTGCGGATGGGCACGCTCGATGGGGCGCGGGCGCTCGGGCTCGGGGAGATCACCGGTTCGCTCGAGGCGGGCAAGGAAGCCGATCTGATCGCCATCGATCCGTCATTCGTCGCGCCGCTGACCGGCCAGCCCGTGGACGACGATCCGGCCGATCTGATGAGCCGGTTGATCTTTCGCGCGCATCCGGAGATGGTTCGCGCGGCGTGGGTCCGCGGCAAGCGCCTCGCCGGCCCCGGCGGATCAGACGCCTAGAGCGCGCGGATCGTCGGCCACCTGCGCCAGATGACGAACAGCACGATCGCCGGCAGGACCAGCGAGACGAGCGGCAAGCCGCTGGTCTGCGTGTTGTAGATGCCGAAGACCATCATCAGGACGGCTGCGACCGAGCCGAGATAGCGGCTCCACGTCAGGCGCGCCGCGAGACCGGCGCCAGCCACGAGATAGAGCGTTGCTGCGGCCAGCCAGATGAACGGCATCGTGCCGAGGACCGGGACGTCGACGCCGGCCGCGCTGATGGGCGGCGGCAGGAACGTGGCGTACATGAGCGTGCTGAGGCCCTGGAGCCCGAGGATCGCAGCCGCGAGGAGCGGCCACAGCGAGGTATCGCGCTCGGCGATCGGAGCGAATGTTCGAGTCATCGTGTCACCCCCGTGCGACCCTGGAAAGGTCGGTCCGATCGTAGGCCGACGATGCGGCGGCAGAAGACACCCGATGGTCGTCCCGAGGGCGGGTACTGTCGTCGGGCGCGACGGCGGCGCTGAGACGTCCGTTATCGTCGGCAGATGACCGAGCACGCCGATCTCGTCATCGCGGGCGGGACCATCGTCGATGGCACGGGCGCGCCACGACGCGACGGGACGGTCGTCGTCGTCGACGGTCGCATCCGGGTCCTCCGACCCGAGGACGCCGCGCCGGCCCACGTCGCGCAAACGATCGACGCCACCGACCGCGTCGTCGCTCCGGGGTTCATCGACCTCCACAGCCACGGCGGGCTGGTGATCCTCGAGGATGGTCGCCACGAGCCGAAGGTCCGTCAGGGCGTCACGACCGAGCTCGTCGGCGTGGACGGGAACGGGTTCGCGCCGTACACGAACCGTGCCGACCTCGAGGCGTTCGTCGAGCTCGACGCGGGTCTGGACGGCCGGCCGCCGCTCGATTACGACTGGACGTCCGTCGCGAGCTACCTGGCTCGGTACGACGGACGGGTCAGCCTCAACATCGCGACGCTTGTCGGCAACTCCCAGCTCCGGATCGCGACGATCGGATGGGACGACGTCCCTGCCGATGCCGACGCGCTCGATCGCATGCGCGGCGTTCTCCGCGACGGGATGGCCGAGGGTGCGTTCGGGCTCAGCTCCGGGCTCGATTACCCGCCCGGGTCGTTCGCGACGACGGACGAGCTGGCGACACTGACGGCGGAGGCGGGGAAGGCCGGTGGCTTCTATCACAGCCACGTCCGCTATCCGCTCGGCGATCGCTATCTCGACCCGTTTCGCGAGGCGATCGAGATCGGCCGGCGGGCAGAGGCGCCCGCGCACATCACCCACTTCTACCATCGGGCGACCTACCCGGGCGGCCCCGAGCCGATGCTCGCGCTCGTGGACGATGCGCGCGCCGACGGCCTCGACATCACGTTCGACACGTATCCCTACGAGTGGGCGTCGACGCGCCTGCTCATCCAGCTGCCGCAATGGATCCAGGCGGGCGGGCCGGGGCCGCTCAAGGAGCGCCTCGCCGACGGCGCCGCCCGTGACCGCGTCAGGGCGGAGTTCCGCGCTCGCGGCGCCTCGTACGCGAGCGCCGCGGGCTGGGCGGACGTCCGGCTCAGCGCATTCCGGCGCCCGCAGAACCTCCACTGGGAGAGCCTGTCGGTCGCCGACGTGATGACCGCGACCGGCCATGACGCGGTCGACGTCATCTGCGACCTGCTCCTTGCCGAGGACCTCGGCGTCGCCCAGGTGACCACCGGCCCGGCCGCCGACACGCTGCCGCGGTTCGTCGCACACCCGGTCGGGATGGTCGGCACGGACAGCACGTTCCTCGGCGAGAAGCCGAGCCCGCGCACGTGGGGCAGCTTCCCGCGCATCCTCGGCCAGTTCGTCCGCGACGAGGCGCTGCTGACCCTCGAGGAGGCCGTTCGAAAGATGACCGGGGCGCCGGCCGCGCGGCTCGGGCTGCGCGACCGCGGTGTCATCCGCGATGGCGCCGTCGCCGATCTCGTGGTGTTCGATCCAGCCACGGTCCGCTCGACCGCCACGTACGACGCGCCGCGCTCCTACCCGATCGGCATCGAGCAGGTCATCGTCGCGGGCACGCTCGTCGTGGCTGATGGCGTGCACACCGGAGCGACGCCGGGCCGAGCGCTCCGGCACGGTCGGGATTGACGCGTCCGCCTGGCCGTGGACGGCATCGCCGGTGATAGAGTCAGTCGCCATGGAGGATGGCCCGTGCCCGACCTGACGACGCGGACCGAGGCGCCCACGCCGGTCGTCGTCCAGCCCGGGACGATCGTGCCAGGTCGTGCGCGAGGCGCCGCGCCGCTGCGGCGCGAGGGCCCGGCGAAGCTGACGGGCGCCGCGAAATACGCCGACGATCTGGTCTTCCCCGGCGCCTGGTTCGGCGCGACGATCCGCTCGACGGACGCGCACGCGCGCTTCACGGCGCTCGAGCTCGACCCGGGGTTCGACTGGTCGACGGTCATCGTCGTCACCGCTGCCGACATCCCCGGCGACAACCTCGTGAGCGCGATCAAGGAGGACCAGCCGATCCTCGTCCCGCTCGGGGGTGAGATCCAGCACCACGCCGAGCCGCTGGCGCTCGTTGCCGCGCCCGACCGGGCGACCCTCCGCGCCGCCCGCCATGCGATCACGGTCCGGACGGAGCCTCTCCCGCCCGTCTTCGACCCCGAGGTGTCCGAGCATCAGTTCGCGGCCTACGAGATGGCTGTCGGCGACCCGGACGCCGCCTTCGCTGCCGCCGACCTGATCCTCGAGGGCGAGTATCGGGTCGGTCACCAGGAGCAGCTCTACATCGAGAACAACGCGATGATCGCCGTCCCGACCGCTGACGGCGGCGTCACCGTCCACGGATCGCTCCAGTGCCCGTATTACGTGCACACCGCGCTCAAGCGTGGTCTCGGCATCGACGATCGCCAGGCGCGCGTCGTCCAGGCCGAGACGGGCGGTGGATTCGGTGGCAAGGAGGAGTACCCGTCGCTCATCGCCCTGCACGCGGCGCTGCTCGCGGGCAAGGCCAAGCGCCCGGTGCGGATGATCTACGACCGTCATGAGGACCTGGCGGCGACGACCAAGCGCCACCCGGCCATCGTCCGGCACCGGACGGGCGTCACGCGCGACGGCCGACTCCTCGCGCAGGACGTCGAGGTCGTCATGGACGGCGGCGCGTACTGCACGCTCACGCCGGTCGTCCTGTCGCGTGGCGCGATCCATTCCGGCGGCCCATACCGCTGTCCGAACGTCCGGATCCGCGCCCGCGCGACCCGCACCAACACGCCGCCGAACGGCGCGTTCCGCGGGTTCGGGGCGCCGCAGACGGAATTCGCGGCCGAGACGCACCTCAATCGCATCGCCGACGCCCTCGGCATCTCACCGCTCGAGATCCGCCGACGGAACGTGTACCAGCTCGGCGACTCGACACCGACCGGCCAGGTGCTCCGCTCGAGCGTCGCCGGCGAGGAGGTCCTCGAGCGCGCCGCGGAAGCGGCCGAATTCGAACGACTTCGCGGGCGGTCCGGGGCCGCCCGGTCGCGTCGGGCTGGCTCTGGCACGGTCCCGGGTTCGCCCCTTCGCACCGACCGCGACCGCGTCGCGACCGGCGTCGGCCTCGCGCTTGCCTGGCATGGTGCCGGTTTCACGGGTTCGGGCGAGGTCCACCTCGCATCGGTCGCGTCGGTCGAACTGACCGCCGACGGCCGCATCGACATCCTCGTCGCCTCGACGGAGATGGGGCAGGGGACCAAGACGATCTTCCCGCAGCTCGTCGCGGACGCTCTCGACGTCCCGTTCGAGGCAGTGGACATCGCGCCACAGGACACGGCCTACGTGCCCGACTCCGGGCCGACGGTCGCGTCACGCACGGCCATGGTCGTCGGCGGCTTGCTGATCAAGGCCGCCGGGCGCCTCCGCGCAGAGGTGGAGACCGTGACCGGCAGCGACTTTGCGGCGACGTACGGCGATTACGCGCGCGAGCGAGGCGCGCTCCGCATCGACCAGCGCTTCGAGCCGTACCCCGGCGTCGAGTTCGACGACGCGACGTACACCGGCGACGCGTACCCGGCATTCGGCTGGGCGGCGTGCGTCGCCACGGTCGACGTCGACCTCGACACGGGCGAGGTGCAGGTCCGCGATGTCGTGGCGGCCGACGACATCGGCCGGGTCATCCACCCCGTCCTCGCCGAGGGCCAGGTCGAGGGCGGGACACTCCAGGCGGTCGGTTACGCGACGATCGAGGAGATCAAGCTCCGCGACGGGCGCTACCTGAACGACCGACTCGCGACCTACATCATCCCGACCTCGCTCGACGCGCCGCGGATCACGACGATCCTCGTCGAGGCACCGTTCGATGCCGTCCCGCACGGCGCGAAGGGCGTCGGCGAGCTGCCGATGGACGTCGGCGCACCGGCCGTCGTCGCGGCGATCGCGGACGCGACCGGCGCGTGGATCACCGACCTCCCAGCGAGCCCGGAGCGGATCCTCGCCGCCGTCGCCGGCGTGCCGGCCGCAGCGCCACGACCGCCCGGCGCCTCAGAGCCCGCACGGCCGGCGGCCGGATGACGACGTATCGGCTGACCGTCAACGACGCGCGCGTCGAGGTCGACGTCCCGGGCATGCGCCGCCTGCTCGACGTCCTGCGCGAGGACCTGGCTCTGACCGGCACCAAGGAAGGCTGCGGCGAGGGCGAATGCGGCGCCTGCACCGTCCTGCTCGATGGCGCACCCGTCGACTCGTGCCTCGTCCCGATCTGCCAGGCCGAGGGCGCGACGGTGGCGACGGTCGAGGGCCTCGCGCCGCGTCCGGAGTCACTCGACCGGCTCCAGCAGGCGTTCCTCGAAACCGGCGGTGCGCAATGCGGTATCTGCACGCCCGGGATGCTGATGGCCGCCCGGGCCTACCTGGACACTGGCGGTGGTCCCGACGAGGACGCGATCCGCGAGGCGATCGCAGGCAACCTCTGCCGCTGTACCGGCTACACCAAGATCGTCGAGGCGATCGCCCGCGCAGCAGGAGGACCCGACCGATGACCGCCGACTCCGACCGGATCGCCGTTCCCACGAACGGCAAGGGGCCGCATCCCGTCGCGACGCCACTCGCACCGCTGCGAGGCGAACCGCCGAGCGCCGAGCCTTCGATCTCTGTCAACGCGGGCGACCCAGCGCTCCTCGGCGCGGTCTCGCCGAAGCAGCTCGCGATCGGGTTCGGGATCGTCGCCTCGCTCGTGCTGCTGGCTCTCGGGCGGTCTCGGACGCGACGGGGTCGCTGAGGCGGATGCCGGTCGAGCCGCCCGTCACGACGCCGCGCGACCTCGCCGAGGCGTACGCGTGGTTCGCAGACGGGACCGGGACGGCCCGACCGATCGCCGGCGGCACGGACCTGATGGTCGCCCTGACGGGCGAGCTCGGTGAGCCGCCGGACCGGATCCTCGACCTGTGGCGGCTCGACGAGCTGCGCGGCATCTCGCTCGACGGTGACGCGATCAGCCTCGGCGCGCTGACGACCTACACGGACGTCCGCCGGTCCGCCCTCTGCCGCGAGCATCTCCCCGTGCTGGTCGAGGCGGCCGCGACGATCGGTGCGGCCCAGATCCAGAACCGCGGCACGCTCGGCGGCAATGTCGCGAATGCCTCACCAGCGGGGGACACACTGCCCGTCTTTCTCGCCGCAGATGCCGTGTTCGTGCTCGGCTCCGCCCGCGGCGAGCGATCGGTCGCCGCCAACGAGTTCTGGCCCGCATACCGCCGCACGGCACTCGCCGCGGACGAGCTCCTGTTGCGCATCCGCGTCCCGCTGCTGGCCGGACGCGAGATGCGCTTCCGCAAGGTCGGGACGCGCCGCGCGCAGTCGATCAGCAAGGTCGTGGTCGCGCTCGGCTGGCGCGACGGTTCGGCCGGTGATCCGCTCGCGCCTGCGTCGCCGTGGACCGACGTCCGTCTCGCGCTCGGGTCGGTGGCCGCTACGCCCATCCGCGCGACCGCGACCGAAGCCGCGCTCGAAGGCCGGCCGCCCACGCCCGAAACCGCCGATCGCGCCGCCGAAGCGCTCGCCGCCGAGATCCACCCGATCGACGACGTCCGCTCGACCGCCGAATACCGCCGTCTCGTCGCCGCGCGCGTCCTGCACCGGCTCATCCGGGACGCGGGCGGCTGGTGATGACGACGGGCCAGGCGGGCACCGGCGGCGCGCGTTCCCTCGACATCGATGAGCTCGACGTCATCGCGCCCGGTGCGTTCGCCGCCGCCGTCGCACCATTGTTCGAGGGGGCACGTGGCTTCCTCGGTCGTCTCGCCCTCGCCCGACCGTTCGACTCTGTCGAGGTCATGTTCGACCGGGCGCGCGCGATCGCCCACGCGATGCCGCTCGATGAGCAGCTGGAGCTGATCGACGCGCACCCGCGGCTCGGTGCGTCGCCGGCCGCCGTCTCTGACCTGTCGCGGGTCGAGCAATCGACCGGCGCCGACGACGACGCCGTCGCTCGCGAGCTCGAGGGGCTCAACGCGGCCTACGAGGCGCAGTTCGGATTCCGGTACTGCGTGTTCGTCGCCGGTCGGTCGCGGGGTGCCCTCCTGCCGGAGTTCCGAGCCGCCCTTGACGGCGACCGGGACGCGGAGATCCACCGTGCGCTCGATGCCGTCATCGACATCGCGCGCGCTCGATATGCGACCCTGACCGCATGATCGAGCTCGTCGCCGACCGGTACGGCAAGGCGGCCATCCGGCTCGTTCGCGTCGCGCGTGGCCCTGACGGCGACACGCTGCGCGATCTCACCGTCGCGATCGCACTCGAAGGCGACTTCGCGGCCGCTCACACCGACGGCGACAACACCAACGTCATCGCGACCGACACGATGAAGAACACGGCCTACGCGTTCGCGAAGTCTCACCTCGACGGCCCGCTCGAGGCCTACGGCCGGGCGCTCGCGGACCATTTCCTCGCAGCTCCGCAGGTCGACGTCGCGACGGTCAACATCAAGGGCCACCACTGGCAGCACATTGCCGTCGGCGGGCAGCCGGCGCCGGACGCCTTCGTCCGCGGTGGCGAGGGGACGCGTGTCGCGACGATCACCGGGACGCACGCCGGCACGACCGTCGAAGCCGGGGTCGAGGACGTCGTCGTGATGAAGACCACGCGCTCCGCGTTCCGTGGATTTCCGCGCGACACCTACACGACGCTCGCCGAGACCGACGACCGCCTGATGGCGACAAAGGTCACGGCCATCTGGCGCTACGGCTCGCCCGACCTCGACTTCGACGCCGTCTTCGCCGCCGTCCGGACGACCCTCCTCGAGGTGTTCGCCGACCATGAGAGCCCGTCGGTCCAGACCTCGATCTGGGTCATGGGCAAGGCTATCCTCGACCGGCATGACGAGGTCGAGCAGGTCCGCATGGTGCTCCCGAACCTCCACCACTGGCTCGTCGACCTGAGGCCGTTCGGTCTCGAGAACGACCGCGAGATCTACACGCCGACGACCGAACCGCACGGCCTCATCGAAGCGACCGTCCGGCGCACCGAGGCCTGAGCGATGGCGATCGAGCTCCGACGCGGACCCGTCCCCGGGTCGGATCGGATCCTGACAACGGACGCACTTGAGTTCGTCGCCGACCTCCAGCGCCGCTTCGGCGAGACCAGGCTCGACCTCCTCCATCGCCGAAAGGAGCGCCAGGCCGAGATCGACGCCGGCGTCCGACCGGACTTCCTGCCCGCGACGCAGGCCGTCCGCGATGGCGACTGGACCGTCGCCCCGGCGCCGGCAGACCTCGACGACCGGCGCGTCGAGATCACGGGCCCGGCCGAGCCGAAGATGATGATCAACGCGCTCAACTCGGGTGCCAGCGTCTTCATGGCCGACCTCGAGGACGCCCTGTCGCCGACATGGGCCAACGTCATCGCTGGCCAGGCTGCTCTGGCCGACGGCGTCCGGCGGACGCTGACCTTCGAGTCGCCTGAGGGCAAGGCGTACCGGCTTGCGGACACGACCGCGACGCTCGTCGTTCGGCCGCGCGGCTGGCACCTCGTCGAGTCCGGGATGCTCGTCGACGGCGCGCCGGTCTCGGCCTCGCTGTTCGACTTCGGGCTCTTCCTGTTCCATTCGGGCGCGGACACGCTCCGCGCCGGCAGCGGGCCATACCTCTATCTCGCCAAGCTGGAATCGCACCACGAGGCCCGGCTCTGGAACGAGGTCTTCGTCCACGCCCAGGAGGCGCTCGGGATCCCGCGTGGGTCGATCCGGGCGACCGTCCTCATCGAGACGATCCTCGCGGCGTTCGAGATGGACGAGATCCTGTACGAGCTCCGGGAACATGCCGCGGGGCTCAACGCCGGTCGCTGGGACTACCTGTTCAGTGGCATCAAGAAGTTCCGTCGGTCGCCGGACCTCGCGGTGCCCGACCGGTCGCAGTTGACGATGACCGTGCCGTTCATGCGCGCCTACACGGAGCTGCTCGTGCGGACGTGCCATCGACGCGGCGCCCACGCGATCGGCGGGATGGCGGCCTTCATCCCGAACCGGCGGGATCCCGCGGTGACGGAGACGGCGCTTGCCAAGGTCCGTGACGACAAGGAGCGCGAGAGCCGGGACGGGTTCGATGGGACGTGGGTCGCGCACCCCGACCTCGTGCCCGTGGCCAAGGAGGTGTTCGACCGCGTCCTGGGCGACCGGCCGAACCAGAAGGATCGGCTTCGGGAGGACGTCGCGGTGTCGGCAGGGCAGCTGCTCGACCTGGACGTGCCGGGCGGCGTCGTGACCGAGGCCGGCATCCGGGCCAACGTCCGGGTCGCGCTCGCGTATCTCGACTCATGGCTGCGCGGGATCGGTGCCGCCGCGATCGACAACCTGATGGAGGACGCCGCGACCGCCGAGATCTCGCGATCGCAGCTGTGGCTGTGGCGAACCCGCGCGGTCGCGCTCGCGGATGGCCGGTCGTTCGACGCCGAGATGTACCGAACGGTCCGCGACGAGGAGGTCGGGCGGCTCGGGGGATCGGGCGAGGGGCGGCTCGCCGAGGCCGCCGAGCTGCTCGACAGACTGGTCCTCGACGACGACTTCGCGGAGTTCCTGACGCTACGGGCGTATCCGCTGCTCGACTAACGGGAGTTGTTCGACGCCGCTGCGTCGGTCCCGTCTGGTATGCCACTCGGGAGCATCAAGGGCCGGCCCGAAGCGCGTGGCAATCCGCGTTCGCGTGATCAGCCGGCGGGCCGCCCTCGCTCGATATACGCTCCGGCGCCGCGCCGGCCCACGAAGGCACCCGCCCGGATGACATCGCGGCCGCGAACGAAGACGTCGCGCACGGCACCCGTCACAGCCATCCCCTCGTATGGCGTGTAGTCGCTCGTGTGGTGTAGGTCGGTCGCGTGGACGGTTCGGCGCGCCTCGGGGTCGAACAGGACGATGTCGGCGTCGCGGCCGACCTCGAGCGCGCCCTTGCGTTCGAGCCCGAATCGTGCGGCCGGCGTCGTCGAGAGGAGGTCGACCATCCGCTCGAGAGTTATCCGCCCCGTGGCGACGCCCTCGCTGTAGAGGATCGTCAGGAGCGTCTCGATTCCGGGCGCGCCGTTGCTGATCTCGTTGAACGGGACGCCGTGTGCCGCGGCTGCCTTCTCAGTGTCGAGTCGATCGGGGACGTGATCGGTGGCGACGAGGTCGAGCGAGCCGTCGGCGAGCCCGGCCCAAAGCGCTTCACGATCGGCAGGCGACCGGAGTGGGGGAGCGATGACGAACCGGGCACACGCGACGGGATCCGGGTCGTCATATCGATCGTCGGTGAGGACGAGGTAGTGCGGACAAGTTTCGGCCGTGACCCGGACACCGGCAGCCTTCGCGTGCCTGACCTCCTCGAGCGCGGCCGCCGACGACAGGTGGACGACGTGGACCGGCGCGCCCGCCATACGCGCGAACGCGAGCGCTCGCGCGGTCGCCACCGCCTCGACGTAGCTTGGTCGCGTTGTAGCGTGGTAGCGCGGTGACACATCACCATGCTGCAACGCTGAAGCGACGGCGGCGTCGAGGAGGACGGGGTCCTCGCAGTGGACCTGGAGCATGCCGCCGCGTGCTGCCATGACGCCCATCGCTTCGAACAGACGCGCATCGGGCAACCGGAAATCGAACACCATGAAGGCTTTGGAGGTCGCGACGCCCGCATCGATCGTGGCGGGCAACTCCGCGAGCGGGTCGTCGCAGTGGCCACTGACCGCAAGACTGAGTCCGTAGTCGATGGCGCTGTCACCGTCCGTCGCGGCCCGCCATTCCCGGACGCCCGTGATGAGGGACCGCTCGGCCGCGGGCGACGAGCCGGTTCCCGGGTTATTGAACGACAGGAACGACGTCGTGCCGCCGAACGCCGCTGCGACCGAATCGGTGAAGAACCTGTCGGGATGCTCGTCGGAGGCGACGCGGGTGTGGGTGTGAACGTCCACGGCGCCTGGGAGGACGAGCAGACCTGTTCCGTCGATGACCTCATTGGCGGCCGCGGCCGGCCCCGACAGATCGGGTTCGATCGCAACGATTCGGCCGCCGGCCACCGCGATGTCAGCTCTTCGGGAACCGGTCGCGGTGACGACCGTCCCGCCACGGATGACGAGATCGGTCATGCCGTCACCCGCGCTGATGCTCTCGAGTGGCATACGAGCTGACGGTCACGCGCGACCCGCAACCCGTCACTCGACCTCGCGGATGGAGATCGCCTGGGCCCCGTCCCACAGGCAGCGCCGGCCCATCTCGCGCAATCGGTCGTCCCAACCGTCGTCGGCGATGACGGACGCGAAGTGATTCGCTGCGAGCTGGCCG
>JBJMNA010000241.1:0-5862 GCA_045804485.1 Chloroflexota bacterium | reverse complement strand
TCAGCGTGGCCACCCCACCAGTCCACCGGGTACTCCCGGACGGCGTCGAGGCGCAGGTCCGCGCCCAGCAGCGCCGTGATCACCTCGCCCAGCGTCCATGCTCGCGCGAACTTCCAGCTCTGCTCGGCATCGGCGATCGACAGCCGGTCGATGTACTCCGGCGCCCAGCCGCGCGACGCCTCCGCGCCGGCGAAATAGTCGTAGTCGGTCGCGACCCAGTGACCGTCGGCGTCCACGTCGAAGAGCCACTCGACGGGATGACCCTCGAACAGGACGAACCGCCCGGTGGGGGAGAGCAGCCGGGCGATGACGGCGGCCCACGCGTCAAGGTCACCCAGCCAGAGGAGTGAGCCGCGACCGGTGTAGACGAGATCGGCCGTGCCATCGAGCTCCGCCGGCGTGTCGAGGACATCCGCGAGGATCCACCGCGCGGGCGCGCCGGTTGCGGCGGTGAGCTTCGCGGCCAGATCCAGCATCCGCGGGCTGAAGTCGACGCCGACGACCTCGTCGGCGCCGTGGTTCCAGAGCGACAAGGTGTCACGCCCGCCGGCACACTGGAGGTGGACGGCCCGTCGGCAGCGGCCACGGAGGTCGCCGATCAGCTCGGTCTCGACACCGAACAGGTTCGTCCCGCCCGAGCGGATCAGCGCGACGGCTTCGTCGAACCAGCCCTCGTACCGCTCGGCCGCCTCATCCCATGCGGCTCGGTTCGCGGCGTGCATCCGACCGACATCCCGGAGCTCGTCCGCCGTGGCGGGCCGGACGAGGGACGGATCATCCTCCATCCGGCGAGCGTACCCTCAGGCGGCGACCGATGCCGCCTTGCGCTGCAGCACGATCACGGGGATCACGCGGTCCGTCTTCGCCTCGTAGTCGCGGAAGCTCGGGTGGACCGCCGCCTGGCCGTCGTACAGCCGCCGGCGCTCCGCCTCGTCCGACACGACTCTCGCAGTCGCCTCGAACCGCTCGCCGTCGACCTCCACCGTGACCGACGGGTGGGCCACGACGTTGTGATACCAGGCCGGATGGGCGGGCGCACCGCCCTTCGAGGCGACGATGACGATCCGGTTCCCGTCACGCGTGTAGGCGAGCGGCGTCTCGCGCGGTTCGCCCGTCTTCGCGCCGATCGTCGTGAGGATCAGGACCTGGCGGCCGACCCAGTTGCCGGTCGAGGCGCGCCCGCCATGGGCTCGCAGGTCGTCGATGAGGGTCTTGTTGTAGTCGGACATGTCGGCCTCCTTGTGCACGCCGACGGTATCACACAGAATGTTGCAGAAGCAACTACTCCTCGCCGCGGCTCATGTCACGGAGCCTCGCGCCGGTCGCCCATCGTTCCGCGGGGCACCGAGTTGCAACCGTTCATCTCTTGCGGGCTGAGAGTCGGTCATGCCACAATCCGGCACGATGACCTCGTACGTCGATCGCTGCGCCTGTCCGTGTCGCTCCACCGCCATGCAGGGCGGGTGGTGTACCGAGGCGTGCGACCCGCGATAGAACGCACGCCCGATGCGACCCACCGAACCCCTGCTGGCCGGGGGTCTTTTTGTACCCGTCACGTCATCACATGAGGGACCACATGAGCTCGATCTCCACCACCGAACTCCGCGACCGACTCGACGGAGCCGATCTGACCATCGTCGACGTCCGAACGCTCGCCGCCTATAACGGCTGGCGGCGGAACGGCGAGGCGCGCGGCGGACACGTTCCCGGGGCAGTCGCCTTCCCGGCCGTCTGGCTCGAGACTGTCGATGACGCCGAGATCGAGCGACTCCTCACGACCAAGGGCGTCATCGGCGACAACGAGGTCGTCGTCTACGGCGACAGCGACGTCGACGCGGCCGCGGTCGGTGCCAAGATCCGCGAGCACGGCGTCGGTTCCGTCCGAACGCTCGAGGGAGGCGCGGGCGCGTGGGCGTCCGACCCGTCCCTGCCGCTCGAACGGCTCGCGCGCTACACGCAGCTCGTCCACGTCCCGTGGCTTCGGGACGTGCTCGCCGGGGAGCGCCCAGAGGCGCCGCCGAACGAGAGCTTCATCCTGTTCCACGTCAACTTCGGCGTGCCCGAGGAGTACGCCGAGGGACACATCCCAGGCGCCCGCTACCTCGACACGAACTGGCTCGAGGACCCGGCCGACTGGAACCGCCGCTCACCTGCCGCCATCACGGAGGCGCTCGAGGCGCTCGGAGTGACCCGCGACACGACGGTCGTCGTCTACGGCCGCGACACCGAGGGGAACGCCAACGAGAAGTGGCCGGGCCGCCGTGCCGGCCAGATCGCGGCGACGCGCGCGCTGATGATCATGCGCTACGCGGGCGTCGAGGACGTTCGGCTACTCGACGGTGGCTATGACTGGTGGGTCCAGGATGGCAATCCCGTGGAGACCCTGGACCGGCCGGCGACCCCGGTGGCGGCATTCGGGGCCGTCGTCCCCGTCAGGCCCGAGGTCATCGTCGACATCGACGAGGCCAAGGAGATCCTCGCGGACCCGGACGGCGCGGCGCTCGTCTCGGTTCGGACGTGGCGCGAGCACATCGGCAACGTCAGCGGCTACAACTACATCGGCCCGGCCGGCCGGATCAAGGGCGACGTCTGGGGCAACTGCGGCACGGACGCCTACCACATGCAGCACTACCGGAATATCGACAACACCATGCGCCCGTATCCGGAGATCGCCGCGAACTGGGCTGAGGCCGGCATCACGGCCGACAAGTGGGTCGCCTTCTACTGCGGGACGGGCTGGCGCGCGAGCGAGACCTGGTTCTACGCGTACCTCCAGGATTGGCAGCGGATCGCCGTCTACGACGGCGGGTGGTTCGAGTGGAGCCAGGACCCGGCCAACAACCCGATCGAAGTCGGTATCCCGGACGCACCGTCCGAGGACGCCGCCTGACGACACCACCCGACTGCGATGCCGCCGTAACGCACGAGCGTGCGTTGTGACCCACGGCCGGTGCGCGCGCGGATACCGTGATGGGACTCGAAGGAGCTACGAACATCTAGTGATCCACCCCGTTGTTCACATCGGGTCGGAACAACTAGCGATCGTCGGTTCCTTCGAGTTTTCGTTTGTCCGTCGCGGCTCACGACGATCAAGGGCGTGAACCCCGAGGCTGACGTCGCGGCTGGACCCGCTGGTGACGTGGACGTCGACGCGATCTTTGGGCGTATCGCCGCGACCGGGGACGTCCCGGGCATCGTCTACGGCGTCGTCGTTGACGGCCGGCTCGCGGCCGCCGGCGCGTTCGGGACGCTTCGCGTGGGCGAGACCGCGCCACCTGATCCCGATAGCGTCTTCCGGATCGCGTCGATGACCAAGAGCTTCACGGCGGCGACCGTCCTGTTGCTTCGCGACGAGGGCCATCTGCGGCTCGACGACCCCGTCGGCCGGTGGGTGCCGGAGCTCGCCGACTTCGTCGGTCCGACATCCGATTCGCCGCCGATCACGATCGAGCATCTCCTCACCATGTCGGCGGGTCTGCCGACCGACGACCCCTGGGGCGACCGTCAGCAAGGCCTGCCGCTCGGCGTGTTCTCGGCCCTGTTGCGCGGCGGGCTGTCGTTCGCCTGGACACCGGGGACGCGCTTCGAGTACTCGAACCTCGGCTACGGGATCCTCGGCCGGGTCATCACCGCGGTGGCCGGCGCCGAGTACAAGGATGTCGTCCGCGACCGGATCCTCGCGCCGCTCGGGATGTCCGCTACCACCTATGAGCAGGGCGAGGTTGCGCCCGACCGCCGCGCGATGGGCTACCTGAAGCGCGACGACGTCTGGCAGGAGGAGCCGATCGACGCGTACGGCGCGCTCGCATCGATGGGCGGGATCTTCACCTCGGTCCGCGATCTGTCGAGATGGGTCGCGGGCTTCCTCGACGCCGTCCCGCCGCGCGACGACCCCGAGGTCGGGCACCCTCTCTCGCGCGCGACGCGCCGAGAGATGCAGCAGGTCCATCGGAGCGCCGAGCTCGAGATCGCCTTTGCATCGCCGGACGCCGCCCCGTCCATCACGAGTGGTGGCTACGGCTACGGCCTCTTCGTCTGGGACGACCCGGCGCTCGGGCGCGTCGTCGGGCACGGCGGCGGCTATCCGGGTTTCGGGTCGCACATGCGGTGGCATCCCGCGTCGGGCATCGGCGTCGTGGCCGTCGGGAACGCACGCTACGCGCGCATGAGCCGGGGCGTGCACGAGGCGCTCGTCGCGCTCGTCGGCGAGACCCCCGGGCTCGTCCGCCGTGTCACGCCTTGGCCCGCGACGCTCGATGCGAAGGCGGCCGTCGAACGGCTCCTCGACCGCTGGGACGACCGTGGGGCCGACGCGGTCTTCGCGATGAACGTCGCGCTCGACGAGCCGATGGACCGGCGCAGAGCCGAGATCGAGCGGCTCCGATCGGTCCACGGAGCGTTGAGGCCGGACACGACCGAGCCCGTCGAGTCGGATTCGCCGGCTGCACTCGCCTGGTGGTTGCGCGGCGAACGCGGCCGGGTCAGGGTCGAGATCCTCCTCGACCCGGAGGTCCCGCCGCGCGTCCAGGCGCTGTCCGTCCGGTCCGTCCCGGATCCACCCGAGTCACTCGCGGCGATCGCGGCACGGATGGTGGCGCTTCTCGGGGAACCGGGTCCTGCGTGGCCCGACGACCTGGTCCTCGCAACGTCGCTCGAGCGGGACGCCGTAGCCCGCGCGCTGAGAGCGGCTGAGGCGCGATTCGGACCGGTCGAGCTCGGCGCACCGACCGCCGGCGATGGCGCGCTCACCGCGACGTGGCGTGCGCGTGGCTCGCGCGGTGACCTCGACCTGACGCTGGCTCTCGACGAGACGGGACGAACCCTGACGAGCGTCGCCTTCGTGCCCGTCCCGCTGGTCGTCCCGAGCGAGGCGGTCTGACTAGGGGATCCGCACCGACGCCAGGTCGCTGCCCGCGAACCGGTTGAGATCGACGCGGCCGGCGATGCCCGGCACGACACCACTCGAGGTGTACTGCCAGAACGTCCAGCCGTTCGCGCCCCATGCGCCACCCGGGACGGTCGGGTCGGACGCCGTCGTCCAGTGGGCGACCCAGAGCATGTCGTAGCCGTTGTTCGCGAACCACGTCGTGTCGCCCATGTAGTTCTTCCAGAACGTCGGCGAGCAGTAGATGACAGCCTTGACGCCGACCCGCTGGTCGACGCGGTCGAGCCACGCTCGGACCCACGCGGTGAGATTGGTCGACGACAGCCCACCGCTCCGCTCGAGGTCGAGCACCGGGATGAGGTCGCCCGACGCCGGCGCTGCGGTGTCGACGAAATGGTCAGCCTCGGCCACCGCGTCGCCGGCATTCGCGTCAGGCAGCGCGAAGTGGTACGCACCCACCGCGAGACCCGCGGCCGTCGCTGCAGCCCGGTTCGTGGCGTACATGTCGTCCACGAAGTCGATGTCCTCGCTCGCCTTGATATAGGTGAACGATCGTCCCGAGGCGGCGACAGCAAGCCAGTCGATGGCGTTCTGCCAGTGGCTGACGTCGAGGCCTTCGAGGATGCCGGCGGTCGGCTGTTCCGGGGGTGGCGTCAGCGTCCGTGCCGATGTCAGCATCCTGGACGCGACGTAGACGTAGCTCACGCCGAAGAGCGACTTGACCGTCTTGCCGTTGACGGCGGTGACCCTCGCCCAGGTCGAGCCGCTGACCGCCCTTCCCGCGCACGTCGTGTCGTAGCTCCGGCCGCTCACGGTCGCGACGACGGTCAGCATCGTGTCGGTCTTCACCGTGGACAGTGCGGTCGATCCGGCCTTCGCCGTGCTCCGGAGGTTCAGTGTGCACGCCGCGTAGCGCGACACCGGGATCGTCTTGAGCAGCGCCGACGCGGCATACAGCGAGGTGACGCCGTAGAGCG
>JBJMNA010000240.1:0-4890 GCA_045804485.1 Chloroflexota bacterium | reverse complement strand
TTCCACACCGGCGGCGTCGCCGGCCTGGACATCACCGCCGGCCTGCCGCGCGTCGAGGAGCTGTTCGAGGCCCGCATCCCCAAGGGCAAGGCCGAGATCAGCCACATCGACGGGATCGTCGAGATCGTCCGCGGCGACGGCCCGACCAAGGTCAAGGTCGTCTCGCGCGAGGTCTACGACACGTCGCTGGCGCTGCCGGCGGGTGCCGAGATGCTGGCCGCTCCCGGTGACGCCGTCACGCTCGGCCAGGTCGTCGCGCGGAGCGAATCCGACGGCGCCACGTCCGACGTCACGGCGCCGGTCGCCGGGTTCCTCGTCAAGGGCGACGACGGTGTCGTCGTCCGGGCGGAGGATGTCGTCGAGCGCGAGTACCTCATCCCCCACAACGCCAAGATCCTCGTCGAGAACGGCTCGGAGATCCGGGCCGGTGACGCCATCACTGACGGGCCGATCAACCCGCAGGAGTACCTCGACACCCGGGGCAAGGACGCCGTCCAGCGGTACCTCGTCAAGGAAGTCCAGAAGGTCTACAAGAGCCAGGGCGTCACGATCAACGACAAGCACATCGAGATCATCGTCCGGCAGATGCTGCGCAAGGTCCGCATCGACCAGCCGGGCGATGTCGACCTCCTGCCGACCGAACTCGTCGACCGGCTCGAGTTCGAGGAGCACAACAACCGCGTCCTGGCAGAGGGTGGCGAGCCGGCGACGGCCCAGACCGTCCTGCTCGGCGTGACCAAGGCATCGCTCAACACGTCGAGCTTCCTCGCGGCGGCCTCGTTCCAGGAGACGACCCGGGTGCTCACCGAGGCCGCCATCAACGGCGCCAAGGACCATCTGATCGGTCTCAAGGAGAACGTCATCATCGGCAAGCTCATCCCGGCTGGGACGGGCGCGCCGGCGAATGTGGCGGCTCGCAAGGAGCGCGAACGGCGGGCGGCCCTCGAGGCCCTCGCAGGCGAGGCGCTCGGGGATCTAGGCAGCGAGTTCAACCCGTTCCTCGAGGACGGGGACGGTCGGGCGACCGACGACGACGCGGCGGGCCTTGCGCTTGCCGCGACCATCGCCGGGGCCGGCGACGACGAGGACGGGGCCAATCCGTTGGCCGGCGACCTCGCATCGATCGGCTCCGACGACGACGAGGCGAACCCCTTCCTCGAGGAGGCAAAGGCGCTCGCCGAGTCCACCGAGGAGGCCTGACCCAGGCTCCTTGGATGCGCTTCCGCGGCCCGCCGCACGTTTGACACGTTCGTCGGGCCGCTGATAGACTCCGCCTTCGTGGCCTCGGGAGGGGTCCGCCTTCGGCGCGTGCGCCAGGGACCCATCTTTCGACCCATCACAGACCCCGGTCCGTCACTCGCCTGTCACGGCGGCGACCCCCAGACCGGCCCGGTCGGCGACGACCGAACGACCATCGAACCGACCGAAAGGAGCAGCGACTTCGTGCCGACGATCAGCCAGCTCGTTCGCCACGGCCGCAAGCGCAAGGTCTCGAAGATCAAGGCGCCGGCCATGCGCAAGAACTGGAACAGCCTGCGTCAGCGTCAGGTGTCGATCCCGGGCGCCCCGCAGAAGCGTGGGGTCTGCCTCCAGGTCCGGACGATGACGCCGAAGAAGCCCAACTCCGCGCTGCGCAAGATCGCCCGCGTGCGCCTGACCAACCAGATGGAGGTCACGGCCTACATCCCGGGCATCGGGCACAACCTGCAGGAGCACTCGGTGGTGCTCGTCCGTGGCGGCCGGGTCAAGGACCTGCCGTCGGTCAAGTACCACATCATCCGTGGCACGCTCGATGCGGCCGGCGTGCGCGACCGCAAGCAGGGTCGGAGCAAGTACGGCGCGAAGGCAACCACGAAGCCCGGAGCCCGCTAGATGCCGCGTCGCACGAGCATCCCGCGCAAGTCGAAGTACGAGACGATCCCCGCCAACCGGATCACCGCGCGGTTCTCGGCCAAACTCATGAAGGGCGGCAAGCAGAACCTCGCCGAGCGGATCCTCCGTCAGGCACTCGCCCGTGCCGAGGCCCAGGCCTCGCGGCCGGGTCTCGAGATCCTCGAGGCGGCGATGCGGAACGCCACACCGATCATCGAGGTCAAGCCCCGCCGCGTCGGTGGCGCGACCTATCAGGTTCCGGTCGAGATCCGGGGCGACCGCCGCACGTCGCTCGGCGTCCGCTGGCTCGTCCAGTCGGCTCGGAAGCGCAACGGCAAGAGCATGAGCGAGAAGCTCGCCGCCGAGCTCGTCGATGCCATGAACGGCCTCGGCGCGGCGGTCAAGCGACGCGAAGACACGCACAAGATGGCCGAGGCCAACCGGGCCTTCAGCCATTTCAAGTGGTAGACCGGGGAAGGTAAGACGACCGTGGCACGACAGGTTCCGCTCGCACGCACGCGGAACATCGGCATCATCGCGCATATCGACGCCGGCAAGACCACCGTCACCGAGCGGATCCTCTTCTACACGAAGAAGATCTACAAGCTTGGCGAGGTGCATGAGGGCGCGGCCACGATGGACTGGATGCCCCAGGAGCAGGAGCGGGGGATCACCATCACCGCTGCCGCGACGACGGCGTTCTGGGGCGACCATCGCATCAACATCATCGATACGCCCGGGCACGTGGACTTCACGGTCGAGGTCGAGCGCAGCCTTCGCGTGCTCGACGGCGCGGTCGTCGTCTTCGACGGTGTCGCCGGTGTGGAGCCGCAGTCCGAGACGGTCTGGCGCCAGGCCGACCGCTACGGCGTGCCGCGCTTCTGCTTCATCAACAAGCTCGACCGCACGGGCGCCGACTTCTGGCGCTGCGTCGACTCGATCAAGGACCGCCTCGGCGCGAACGCCGTGCCGATCCAGATCCCGATCGGGCGCGAGGACAAGTTCCAGGGCGTCATCGATCTCGTGACGATGAAGGCGATCTACTACCGAGACGACCTCGGCAACAACATCGAGGTCGTGGATATCCCGGAAGAGCTCGCCGCAGAGGCGGAGAAGCACCATCACGTCATGATCGAGGCCGTCGCGGAGATGGACGACGACCTGACGCACAAGTACCTCGAGGGCCAGGCCTTCACCATCGAGGAGATCAAGCACGGTCTTCGCCTCGGCACTCTGACGACGCGGATCATCCCTGTGCTCACCGGTTCCGCGCTCAAGAACAAGGGCGTCCAGAAGATGCTCGACGCGGTCGTCGACTACCTGCCGTCACCGCTCGACGTCCCCCCGATGATCGGTCTCGACCCGCGCTCCGGCGGCGAGATCCTCCGGACCCCGTCGGACAGCGAGCCCTTCAGCGCCCTCGCCTTCAAGATCGCCGCCGACCCCTTCGTCGGGAAGCTGGCGTTCTTCCGGGTCTACTCGGGCACGCTCAAGGCCGGCTCGTACGTCTACAACCCGGTCAAGGACAAGAAGGAGCGGATCGGCCGCATCCTCCAGATGCACGCGAACCACCGCGAAGAGATCGAGATCGTCTACGCGGGCGACATCGCCGCTGCCGTCGGGCTGAAGGACACCTTCACCGGCGACACGCTATCCGACCCCGAGCACCCGATCATCCTCGAGTCGATGACCTTCCCCGAGCCCGTCATCGAGGTCAAGATCGAGCCGAAGACGAAGGCCGACCAGGACAAGCTCGCGCTCGCGCTCCAGCGCCTGTCCGAGGAGGACCCGACCTTCCGCGTCAAGACCGATCCCGAGACCTCCGAGACGCTGATCGCGGGGATGGGCGAGCTCCACCTCGACGTGCTCGTCGACCGGATGATCCGCGAGTTCAAGGTCGCCGCCAACATCGGCAAGCCGCAGGTCTCCTACCGCGAGACCATCCGCCGCGCGTCCGAGGGCAACGGCCGGTTCGTCCGCCAGACCGGCGGCAAGGGCCAGTACGGACACGCCGTGATCAAGCTCGAGCCCGCCGAGAAGGGGACCGGCTACGAGTTCATCGACAAGATCGTCGGTGGCACGATCCCGCGCGAATACATCAAGCCCGTCGACCAGGGCATCCGCGAGACGCTCGCTACGGGCATCTACGCCGGGTTCCCGGTCGTCGACGTCAAGGTGACACTGTTCGACGGGTCGTACCACGACGTCGACTCGTCCGAGATGGCGTTCAAGATCGCGGGTTCGATGGCCGTGAAGGACGCCTTTTCCAAGGCCGATCCCGCCATCCTCGAGCCGATCATGAAGGTCGAGGTCCTCATGCCCGAGGAGTTCATGGGCGACGTCATCGGCGACCTCAACAGCCGCCGCGGCCAGATCGAGGGGATGGAGTCGCGCGGCGGCACCCAGGTCGTGCGGGCGTTCGTCCCGCTCGCGGCGATGTTCGGCTACGTCACCGACCTGCGCTCCATGAGCCAGGGCCGGGCGACGTCGTCGATGGAGTTCAGTCACTACGCCGAGGTCCCGGCCAGCCTGGCCTCGGAGCTCGTCCAGAAGTCGAAGGTCTAGGCGGCCCGAGGGGCAGGAGCCAAGGAGCAACGATGGCCAAGAAGAAGTTCGAGCGCACCAAGCCGCACGTCAACATCGGCACGATCGGCCACATCGACCACGGCAAGACGAGCCTGACCGCGGCGATCACCAAGTACCTCTCGTTGAAGGGTGAGGCCGAGTACCGGGCCTTCGACTCGATCGACAACGCGCCCGAGGAGCGGGAGCGGGGGATCACGATCGCGATCGCCCACGTCGAGTACGAGACCGACGCCCGCCACTACGCCCACGTCGACTGCCCGGGCCACGCCGACTACATCAAGAACATGATCACCGGCGCCGCCCAGATGGACGGCGCGATCCTCGTCGTCGCCGCGACCGACGGGCCGATGCCGCAGACCCGCGAGCACATCCTCCTGGCCCGCCAGGTCGAGGTCCCGTACATCGTCGTCTTCCTCAACAAGGTCGACGCGG
>JBJMNA010000239.1:0-6510 GCA_045804485.1 Chloroflexota bacterium | reverse complement strand
CACGGTCCGGACAGCGAGCAAGGCGTATGCGCTCGCGGGGCTCCGCGTCGGGTTCGCCGTCGCGCGGCCGGAGGTGATCGCACGGCTCAACCCGTTCCGGCCGCCCGGTTCCGTCTCGACCATCTCGGTCAGCCTCGTCACGGAAGCGCTCCTCGATCCGACCGTCCTCGACGAGGCGTACGCGGAATTCGTCGGCTCCTCGCTGGTCGGGCTCCGCGAGACGTACCGTGATCTCATCACGGTCCGGACAGCGAGCAAGGCGTATGCGCTCGCGGGGCTCCGCGTCGGGTTCGCCGTCGCGCGGCCGGAGGTGATCGCGCGGCTCAACCCGTTCCGGCCACCCGGTTCCGTCTCGACGATCTCGGTCAGCCTCGTCACGGAAGCGCTCCTCGATCCGACCGTCCTCGATGCCAACCTCGCGCGCGTCGCCGCGGAACGCGAGCGGCTGACCGACGCGCTCCGGCGACTCGGCTGGGACGTCGGACCGTCGGTCACGAACTTCATCCTGGTCGGATTCGGGGCGGTCGAGCGCGCGGCGAGCGTCGGCGAGGCACTGCTGTCGCGCGGGCTCGTCCCGCGAACGTTCGGTGCCTCTCACCCGCTCGCCGACCACCTGCGGCTGACCGTCCGCGACCCAGCCGAGAATGACCGGCTCATCGCCGCAGCCACTGAGATCGAGGAGAACCGCGCATGACGACGCCGCTCGGCGAGATCGAGATCGGTCCGCGCGAGGGCCGTCGCGTGACGATCGCGCGTTCGACGAACGAGACCGACATCACGGTGACCCTCGCTCTCGACGGCTCCGGCCACACGGGGATCGATACGGGCATCGCGTTCTTCGACCACCTCCTTGGGTCGCTCGCCCACCACGGCCTGTTCGATCTCGCGATCCACGCCGATGGCGACCTCCAGGTGGACGAACACCACACCGTCGAGGACGCCGCGCTCGTGCTGGGCGCCGCGTTCGCGGAGGCGCTCGGCGACCGTGCCGGCATCGCCCGGTTCGGGCAGAGCTCGGTGCCGATGGACGAATCGCTCGCAACGGCCGTCGTCGATGTCGGCGGCCGTCCGTACGCCGTGATCGACCTGCCGTTCCGCGGCGAGCGCGCGGGCGGGCTGCCACTCCAGCTCGTCGAGCACGCTCTCGAGGCCTTCGCCCGGACCGCCGGCGCGACCCTCCACGTCACCGGTACCGGCCGCAACGACCATCACCTGGCGGAGGCCGCGTTCAAGGCGCTCGGACGCGCGCTTCGCGTCGCCTGCGAGATCGACCCTCGACGCGACGGCGTCGCATCGACCAAGGGTTCGCTCGGATGAGGCGGTCCGCGCGACCCCGGATCGCCGTCGTCGACTACGGCGCGGGCAACCTCGTCTCGATCGACGAGGCGCTCACGACGGTCGGTGCCGACGTCGTCGTTGCTACCGACGCGGACACCCTGGCGGACGCGGACGGCCTTGTCGTCCCGGGAGTCGGCGCGGCGGCTCCGGCGATGGCACGTCTCGATGCAGCCGGGCTCACGGGACCGGTTCGCGCCTGGGCCGCCGGTGACAAGCCATTCCTCGGTGTCTGTCTCGGCCTGCAGCTGCTGTTCGACGGCAGCGACGAGGATGACGCCACGACGCTCGGGATCCTTCCCGGCAGGACTGCCGAGCTCATCCAGGCGCCGACGCTCCCGCACATCGGCTGGAACCAGGTCGAGCGGACCCGGGACCATCCGCTCTTCGACGGAATCGCGGACGGCGCCGACTTCTACTTCGTCCATTCATACGCCGGAGTGCCGGCCGCGACTGCAGACGACGCGGTCCTCGCCCGTACCGACCATGGCGCGCCGTTCGTGTCCGCCGTCGCGCGCGGGCCGTTGCTCGGCGTCCAGTTCCATCCGGAACGCAGTGGCCGCGACGGCCTGCGTCTCCTCGCGAACTTCGTCGATCTCGTCCGGGCTGCCTGATGCTCCGACGCCGCGTGATCCCGTGCCTCGACGTCGCCGACGGTCGCGTCGTCAAGGGGACACGTTTCGTCGACCTCGTCGACGAGGGTGATCCGGCCGAGCTCGCCGAGCGCTACGCGGCCGAGGGCGCCGACGAACTCGTCTTCCTCGACATCACCGCCGCGCCGGAGCGACGCGCGACGCTCCTCGACGTCGTCGAACGGACGGCGAGGCGCGCGTTCATCCCGCTGACGGTCGGCGGCGGCGTGCGGAGCGTCGACGAGATGCGCGACGTCCTGCGCGCCGGGGCCGACAAGGTGTCGCTCAACACCGCGGCGGTCGCGGACCCCGCGCTCATCGAGCGATGTGCGACGCGGTTCGGCCGCCAGGCGGTCGTCGTCGCCATCGATGCATGGGCGAGCGCGCCGGGGTCCTGGGAGGTCGTCGTGAAGGGCGGCCGTGAAGCGACCGGTCTCGACGCCCCGACATGGGCGGAACGGGCAGTCGCCCTCGGTGCCGGCGAGCTCCTCGTCACCTCCATCGATCGCGACGGCACCGGCACCGGGTTCGACACCGATCTGCTGCGCGCCATCACATCACGCGTCCACGTCCCGGTCATCGCGTCGGGGGGTGCGGCCGGGCCGGACGACTTCGTTGCCGCCGTCCTAGATGGAGGCGCCGACGCCGTCCTCGCCGCTTCCATCTTCCACCGGCGCATCCATGCGATCGGCGACGTGAAGGCTGCGATGGCAGCCGCGGGACTGCCCGTCCGCCTCGTCGCCCAGGCCGTCGCGTGACGACCGCCGCGACGCCGCGCGTCGCGTACGGCGCGGACAGCCTCGTCACGGCGGTCGTCCAGGACGTCAACGATGGACGCGTCCTCATGGTCGCGCACATGGATGCCGAGGCCCTCGCCGCGACCATGACCACGGGTGACGTGCATTTCCATTCCCGCTCGCGCAACACCCTTTGGCGGAAGGGTGAGACCAGCGGCAACGTCCTCCGCCTGGTCGACATCGGGTCCGACTGCGACGGCGACGCATTGCTCGTGAGCGTCGATCCCACCGGTCCGACGTGCCATCGGGGCACGCGCAGCTGCTTCGATCTCGATGGCGCTCCCGCTCGCCGCACATCCCAGGGCTTCGCCTGGCTCGAGACGCTCTGGGCCACGATCCAGTCTCGCGCCGCCGAGCGGCCGACTGGGTCCTACACGACCTCGCTTCTCGGAGGGGGCGTCAATGCCGTCTCGCGAAAGGTCACCGAGGAGGCGACCGAGGTGCTGCTCGCGGCAAAGGACGATGCGTTCGCGCAGACGGCCGGGGCCGATCGCACCGCCACACGTGCGGCGCTTGCCGGCGAAGCGGCCGACCTGCTGTACCACGCGCTCGTGCTTCTCGCCGAGCGCGACGTCAAGCCGGCGGCCGTCATCGACGCGCTCCGCGACCGACACCGCGCATAGGACGGGCCTTTACGACCGGCGCCGGCCGATCTCGCGTCGACGCTTGCCGATCCGGACATCGAGCCACTCCCCGGCGATCGGTTCGGGGTGTGAATCGGGATCGGCGACGCGAACGCCGTTGACCGTCACCCCGCCGCCGGCGATCATCCGCCGCGCCTCCCCGCGTGAGCCGAGGACGCCCGCCTCAGCGAGCAGCACCGCGATGCCGGCATCGAGCCACCCGGGCTCGAACTCGAACCCGCCGGCCGACCCATAGAGCGACGCCAGGACGGCAGGATCGGCGATCGGATCCGCGGAGAACAGCGCCTCGGAATCGGCGATCGCGCGGGCGGTGGCGGCGGCCCCATGGGTGCGTGTCGTGATGTCGACCGCCATGGCGCGTTGAGCAGTTCGCGCCTCCGGCCGGGAAAGGACCTCAGCGTCGAGCTCTTCGATGCGTTCCCGCGGGAACTCCGTGAACCAGCGCAGGTAGGTGCCGATATCCCGGTCGTCCACGTTGAGCCAGTACTGGTAGAACGCATAGGGCGATGTCCGTTCCGGATCGAGCCAGACGGATTCGCCCGTCTCGCTCTTGCCGAACTTCGTGCCCGACGGTGACAACAGCAACTTGTAGGCGAGGCCATGCGCCGGCTCGGCGTCATCCGCGAGGCCCGCCGTCCGCCGGATCAGCTCGAGCCCGGCGGTGATGTTTCCCCACTGGTCCGCGCCGCCCATCTGCAGCTCGACGCCCATCGTCCGGTACATGTGAGCGTAGTCGTACGCCTGCAGCAGCATGTAGCTGAACTCGGTGAACGACAGCCCGCGTTCCAACCGGACCTGGACCGAGTCCTTCGCGAGCATGTACGGCACCGTGAAGTGCTTGCCGGTGTCGCGCAGGAAGTCGATGAGCGCGAGCTCGCCGAGCCAGTCGAGGTTGTTGCGCATGAGCGCGCCGTGGTCACCGGGCGTGAAGTCAAGGAACCGTTCGAGCTGGCCGCGGATCCCCTCGACGTTCCGCTCGAGCGTCTCGCGGTCGAGCAGGTTCCGCTCCGATGACCGTCCCGACGGATCGCCGATCATGCCCGTCCCGCCACCGACCAGCGCCACCGGACGACCGCCGAACCGCTGGAGCCGGACCAGCCCGAAGATCGGCACGAGATGACCGATGTGGAGCGACGCCCCCGATGGATCGAACCCCACATACCCCGTGATCGCGCCGTCGCGGGCCAGCCGCGCGCCGAGTCCAGGCGTCGTCGCGTGGAGGATGCCGCGCCATTCGAGCTCCCCCAGCAGGCCGCCGGCCGCCACTGCGGGCGCGTCCGTCACAGGATTCGGCGTCGAGCCGTCTCGACCTGCGGAGGAGGGGCCATCCTGTGAATCATGCCCCCTATGCTATCGTGCGGCCTTAGATGCAAACCAGCCTCGCACGGCGCCAGCGCCATCGACGGGCGCTCCAGCGCCGACCCCCAGGGCGGACCGGCAAGGCCATCGGCCAGGTTCTCCTGGTCTTCCTTGTGGCCCTCGTCGCAACCGGTGGTCTTCTCGCCGCAGGCGGCGCGGTCGTGGCAAGTGGCGCCTACAACCACTATGCCGAGGGTCTTCCCGACCCCGTCGCCGCGCTCACGAACATCCCGTTCGAGCAGCAGACCGTCATCTACGACCGCACCGGCAAGATCGAGCTGGCGCGCCTCGGCGACCTGAAGCGCGAGCTCGTCACCTTCGAGCAGATCCCGGGCGAGGTCCTCGACGCGACGACCGCCATCGAGGACAAGGACTTCTGGGTCAACCCGGGGTTCGACCCCGCCGGCATCGTGTCGGCGGGTCTGGATACGGTCTCGGGCAAGCCTCGCGGTGCCTCGACCATCACGCAGCAGCTGGTCCGGGCGCGGCTCCTCCCGGCAGCAGCATTCGAGGGCACGACGTACGAGCGCAAGGCGCGCGAGATCATCCAGTCCATCCGGCTGACCCAGGCTTACCCCGGCGAAAGCGGCAAGCAGGCGATCATCACGGCGTACCTGAACCAGAACTTCTACGGCAACCAGAGCTACGGCGTGAAGGCGGCCGCCAAAGGCTACTTCGGCAAGTCGCTCCAGCAGCTGACGCTCGCGCAGGCCGCGATCCTCGCCGCGATCCCGCAGTCACCGACGAAGTTCGACCTGGTCCGCAACGCCGACGAGGTCTGCCTCGACAAGGACATCACGGACGGCGAGGAGTGCACGAACTTCAAGCTCGTCGTCCCGCAGGACTCCGAGATCGTCCAGCGTCGGAACAAGGTCCTTGACCTGATGGAGACGCGGAGCCCGATGACCGGCAACAAGCACAGCCTCGCCGAGTACGAGGCGGCCAAGTCGGAGCCCGTCGAGCTCGCCCTTCAAGTGTCAGCAGAATGGAAAGCCCCTCACTTCGTGTGGCAGGTGCGTCGTCAGCTCGGCCAGATGTACTGCCCGGAGACGCCGTCTGATTGCCCCGAGGTCGACACCAAGGGCCTGAAGGTCATCACGACGCTCGACTGGACGATGCAGAAGGCGACCGAGAAATGGGTCTACGTCGCCGCCCGAGCGCCGCACGCGAAGGACCCGACCGCCCTGCTCGCCAGTCGCAAGATCTCGCGCTCTGCCCGGTCGTGGATCATGGGTCTGCGCGGTCACAACATCAACAACGCCGCGGCCGCGGTCGAGGACTACCGGACGGGCGAGATCCTCGCGTACGCAGGTTCAGCGAGCTACACGTCCAAGGGCAACAGGAAGTTCCAGCCCAAGTTCGACGTCCTCGCCGACGGCTGGCGCCAGCCGGGCTCGGCCATCAAGCCGATCGACTATCTCATCGGCATCGACGACAAGACGCTGACCGCGGCCACGATGCTCATGGACGTCACGACGAACTTCGGCAGCAATTTCATCCCGACGCAGGCCGACAAGCTCGAGCGCGGCCCGGTCCGGCTCCGCTCTGCGCTGCAGTTCTCGCTGAACATCCCGGCCATCAAGGCGACGATCATGAGCGGCCTCGACCACGTCTTCGACCGCACCCACGATTTCGGCCTGACGTACCCGAAGACGGCCGTGCCCGTCCTGTCCATGGGGATCGGGACGCTCGAGGTCCACCCGGCCGATCTGCTCGGCGCATACAGCGCGGTCGCGAACGGTG
>JBJMNA010000238.1:0-4174 GCA_045804485.1 Chloroflexota bacterium | reverse complement strand
GGATGGCTGCTCGCCCGCTGGCGGACGTGGGCCGTGGTCGCCGTCCTGCTTGTCTGCGCCCTGTCACCGGCGCTGATCGCTACGTGGCACCTGCGCTCGCACGACGTCGCGCTCGGATTGCCGCAGGAGCGTGCGGCCCGCTGGATCGCCGCGAACACCCCGAAGCGGTCGATATTCGTGACCGACGACTTCATCAACAGCCCGATCGATCTCGCGGGTCGGCTGCGGATCTCGACCTTCGGGCCGTACGTCTCGAACCTCGGCTACGACCCGGGGCCACGCTCCGAGGACACGAAGGCGATCTACTGCGACGGCCCGGAGGTCGCCCTCGAACGGATGGCGGTCTCCGGCGCGACCTACGTCCTTTCGAGCGGCGGCGATCCGTGCGAGGGCGAGCCAGGCACCGACTTCGCTTCGAGTCCCCTGTTCGACACCGTCTACGAGGACGACGGGGTCACGGTCTGGCGACTGGCCGGCTCGTAGACCGCGGACGACTGTCGGCACGCCGACACCGCGGACGTGTTGCGTCCCGTCGCGATGCGCGTCTCACTGTCGTCACCGTCGCCAGAGGGATCCATGCGCCCAACTCCCGCCCGCTTTGCCGTCATCCTCGTGCTCGGTGCGCTGGTCGGCGCGTGCGGATCGTCGGCGAGCCCATCGCCGGGCGCCGTCGCGAGCGAGCCCGCGCTTACCCCGGCTTCCGTGGCAGCCGTCCCACGTCCGACCCCGAGCGCGACGGCCGCCACGCCGACTGCCACGGCCACCGCCGCGGCCACGCCCGTGCCGCCGAGCGCGTCGGCGGCCCTGCCGATCCGAGGGTCAGCGCGGGAGTTGTCAGCGGCCAACGTCTACCTGGCGCCGAGCGCCGATGGCGGCGTCTACGTCTCCATACCCGTTCGGAAAGGTCCGTCGCGCCTGGTGCTGCTCGATGCGACCGGCCGTCCCCGCCCGGGTTGGCCGATCGCGATCAAGGGCACCACCGAGTGCGGCCCCGCCATGCCCGTGCCAGACGGCACAGTCCGGATCGTCTGCGGGATGAAGGCGTTCAGCTTTGGTGCCGACGGACGGCTCATGGATGGCTGGCCCGTCGATCTCCACGAAGGGACGACCTCTGGTCTCGCGGGCGACGAGCTGGTGAACGTGGATGAGCGCTACCTCACCGACGAGGATTCAGGGACTGTTTCCCACGATGCGATCGTCACAGCCATCGCGGCGGACGGCACCGCCCTCAGCAGCCCGCCTATCGGGCTGTTCGATCGCTGCTGCGACCGCGAATGGGCCATCGGGCCCGATGGGATCGCCTACGGAGTCGGCCGGCCGACCGAGGGGTCGAACCGCACCACTGTGACCGCGCTCGGGACGAGTGGCGTCGTGTCCGAATGGAACGTCGATGTCGCAGGCAGCGGCTCCCTGCCCGCGTTCGGTCCGAACGAGGAGTTGATCCTGGCTTTCGGCTCCGATGCCCGACATTCGACGCGCGTCGCCGAGATCTCGCAGTCGGGAGAGGCAATCACCTCAGCCGCGGTGGCGTTACGAAGCGTCGATCTCAACAGCGAGGGGAACACGGGCGACTGCAGTGGCAGCATCGGGCTGCCGCCCGCTCCACTCGTGTCAGGCGACGGGACGACCATCCTGTACAGCGACCTTGATACCGCCATGTACCGGCTCGACCGATCGCTCGCGGCCGCGCGAGGGTGGCCGTTCGAACCAGGCGTGTCGCCCGTGACGCCGACGCCCGGGCTCGAGACCGAGCACGAGGCGGGCTACTGCCCGATCCCGTTGGCGCCGGTGGTCGGTCCGGACGGGACGCTGGTCGTCGCGCTCGAAGCCGCGAATCCGAAGGTCGGCGGGAGCCTCGTCGCGGTCGGCGCGGATGGTCGCGTCCGTGCCGGTTGGCCGGTCGGGCTCAAACGGCCGGGCTCTGCGTTCTGGGCGATGGCCGCCGGCCCGGACGGGACGACCTACGCGCTCGCGATCGAACCCGAGTCAGGTGGCAAGTCGTCGGGCACTGTCCTCGCGATCGCCCCTCACAGCACGGTGCTGTGGAGCACGACGATCGTCGAGCCCTGATCAGCCCTTGGGTTCGACGACGATCGTGACCTCGGGCGTCATGCCGGTGAAGACCTTGATCGCGACCTTGTAGGTCCCGAGGGTCTTGAGTGGCTCGTCGAGCTCGATCTTGTGCCGGTCGACGTCGATGCCGCGGCGCGCGAGCGCGTCCGCGATGTCCTTGGACGTGATCGAGCCGTACAGCTTGCCGCCCTCGCCGACCTTGACGCCCATGGTCAGGGTCGTGCTCGCGATCCGGGTCGCGGCGATCTCGGCTTCCTCGCGCTCACGCTTGCGCTTGTCCTCGCGGCTGGCGATGTCGTGCTGCCAGGCACGGTACGCGCCGCCGGCCGCCGGGACGGCGAGCGATTGCGGGATGAGGAAGTTGGTGGCGTACCCGTCGGCGACCTGCTTCATATCGCCGCTCTTGCCCAGCTTGGGCACGTCCTTCGTGAGGATGACCTTCACGCGTTGCGATCCTCCCTGTTGATCCAGGCCCGCGTCCGAGGCCCGAGACCGAGTGTCCTCATTGCTTCGCCGACGCCGCCGATCAGCTCGGGGACGCGGCGGATGGTCCGCCGGACGGGGCCCGGCGTCAAGCGCCGGACCTGGGCGATGTCGCGGTCGAATTCGACCCTGTCGATGCCGAGCTCGGCGAGCTTCTCATCGAGCAGGTCCTCGGGCACGCCGTCGAGGAAGAACTCGGCCGCGAGGACGATCACGACGAGGTCGTCGAGGCCGCCGATGATCGGGATGTCGTCCGGGATCAGGTCTCGCCCGACGACGAGGTAGCCGGCAGCGCCCGCGAGGAGCGCCTTGCGACTGTTCGGCATCCGGTCGTCCATGACGAGCGACGTGATGAGCCGGGTGTACATCGGCACGCGGCTCGCGATCGGCAGGAATGCGACGAGCGACAGGGCCCGACCAAAACCGGCTCCGCCTCTCGAACGCTTGCTTCGCTTGCTGTCTCGCGCCATGCGCGGCCGCCTCCTGATGTCTGGGGAGGAGGAAGTCTACCAGCCTCGTCCTTTCGGACCGGCCGTCGCCCGGCCGCGCGGATCCGAACCGCCTTGACATCGAACGTCTGTTCGTTATCATTCGAGGTCAAGGAGGCGCGAGTGACAAAACACGACGCGGAACGCCAAGTCAAGATCCTCGATTTCATCGCGTCGACGCTTCGCGCCCGGGGCTATCCGCCGTCGGTCCGCGAGATCGCTCGGGCGGTCGGGCTCGCGTCGACGTCGGCGGTCCACCACCACCTCCAGATCCTCGAACGCGAGGGCTACCTCGAGCGCGGTGCCGCGCAGTCACGAGCGATCCGGCTGACTCCGACTGCAGCGATCCGGCTCGGCCTGACGAGCGAACTTGTCCCGCAAGCGACTGCCGGCGACGCGCGAGTGGTGCCGATCATCGGCGAGATCGCCGCGGGTGGACCGATCGAGGCGTACCAGGACGCGACGGAGACGATGGCGATCCCTGACATCCTCGCGCCGGGCGGGGACGCATACGTGCTCCGCGTCCGCGGGGACTCGATGATCGAGGCCCACATCGCCGATGGCGACTTCGTCCTGATCCGGCCGCAGACCACAGCCCGCAACGGCGACATCGTCGTCGCGCAGGTCGAAGAGAACGCCGTCACCCTGAAGCGCTTCTTCAAGGAGAAGGACAAGATCCGACTCCAGCCCGCGAACGAGGCCTATCCAGCACAGTTCTACGACGACGTCCGGATACAAGGAAAGCTGATCGGGGTCATTCGCAGACTTGATTAGCTGGCGGCGCGCGGGACGGCGGATACGTTCGTTGGATGGCGCCGCCGGTCGCTCACGCACCGTGAGGTGCGCTCGCTCGCGTGCTCACCATCCGCCTTCCCCTCCATCCGTCCGGCGCGCCGATTCTCGGTAGACGACTGGGCACGTGGATATCCACGGGTTCGTCCACATCGAGTCCACGCCGCGCGGAACTTGGTGGATGACCACGGACGTGACGTCGGCGTTCGTTGACCGGCTCGCATCGTCGGGGTCGCAGTATCAGGTCTCCAACCGCTGACGGAGTCCAGACCCGTGATCGATCGTCTTCCGCCGCAGAGTCTCGAGGCGGAGCAATCCGTGCTCGGGGCGATCCTGAT
>JBJMNA010000237.1:0-4417 GCA_045804485.1 Chloroflexota bacterium | reverse complement strand
GATAGACGCGCGTCGCGGCGAGCGCGACCGATGCCGCGCCGAGCAGAAGCGCCCCCGTCGCAAGCCGGACGGGGCGCGGCCGGCCGCCGAACACGAGCCGCATCGCAGCCAGCAGCGAGCCGATGCCGGATGCGGCCATGAGGAACCCGTAGCCCGCGGCTCCGGCCCCAAGGTCGTCAGCCGCGAACGCTGGGATCAGGACGTTGAAGTTCATGCCCACCGTCGCGACGCTCCCGACGACGACGACAGCGAGCAGCACGACCGGCGTGCCGCGGACATACCGAAGCCCCTCGGCGAGGTTCCGGACCACCGCGCGGGCGGTCTCCGGGCGGGCGATCCGATGACCGACGTGAAGCTCGCTCTCATCCATCATCCGGAGGCCGATGATCACCGCGACGAAGCTGAGCGCGTTGATGGCGAACGCGGGGCCGACGCCGAACGCACCGATCGCGAGGCCGGCCGCCGCCGGCCCGAGGACGCGCGCGCCATTGAACATCGCCGAGTTGAGCGCGACCGCGCTCCCCACCTCGTCGCGCCCGACCATCTCGTAGGCGAAGGCCTGGCGCGTCGGCATGTCGACCGCGTTCGCGATCCCGAGCAGGAAGGCGAGGATCAGGATCATCCAGACCTCGACGACGTCGGCGATGACGAGCACGGCGAGGATCCCGGCGAGGACCATCATCGAGATCTGGGTCGCGATCAGGACGCGTCGTTTCGGCAGAGCGTCGGCGGCGACCCCCGCAAAGAGCCCGAGGACCATCACGGGGATGAACTGCGCGGCCGCCACGATGCCGAGCCAGATCGGGTCGTGCGTCAGCTGAAGGACGAGCCATGCCTGGGCGACCTGCTGCATCCATGTGCCGATGAGCGAGACCGTCTGTCCCGCGAAGAAGAGCCGGAAGTTGCGATGCCGGAACGGGCTCATCCCGTCGGACTCGGAGAGGCGGGTCGGATCGAGCAGTGCGCGGCCGATCATCGGTCGCGCTCGGGATGCGGCTTCGGACCTCCCTCGAGCTCCACCAGGTGCGAGTCGAGATGTCGTCGTCGGACGTGGGCTTCGTCGATCATCGTCCGCAGGCGCGCCGCCTTGGCCTCGAGGATCTCGATCTGGTGATCGACCCGCTCGCGCGCGTCAAGAAGCAGGGATCGGCGCTCGTCCGGGTCGTCGGTCTGCCGGAGCCGCTCGCGGTTCCGCTCGCGCGCGTCCTCGTCTTCGAGCAACTGGCCGATCTGCGCGAGCGAGAACCCGGCATCGTCACGCAGGCTTCGGATGAACTGGAGCCGCTCGAGGTCTGAGTCGTCGTACAGCCGGTAGTCGCCCTCCGACCGTGCGGCGGGCTCGAGGAGACCCACCTCCTCGTAGTAGCGGATGGTCCGCGCTGTCAGGCCGGTTTCAGCGGCGACCTGGTTGATGCGCAGGAGTCGTGGGGTCGTCGGTAGGGACATCGACCCCAGGATACCAAAGTTTGACGTTGACGTAAAGGTTACGAACCCCTACGTGCCGCGATAGCTCGAGACCTGCTGGCGGGTCGCGAACGCGCCGATGCCCCACGTCCCGAGATCGATCAGCAGTGCGGCGGCGACGAAGATCCAATTGATGAAGCTCATGCCGTTGAGCGCGACGAAGCCGTAGACGAGCGTGGTCCACGGAAAGAACAGGAAGCCGAACAGGAACCAGACCGGCGCTCCGAACAGCGACGTCCAGGCGTTCGGGTCGTTCACCCATCCGACCAGCAGCACGAACCTGGGCAGGATCGCGCCAAAGACCCCCATCAACATGTGTCTCTCCCTCTCTCGACCGACACGGCCGACGGCGTCAGTGTGGACCGCTCGACGGCCCGCCGTGAAGGCGTCAATCGTCATGGTCACTTGTCCATGCCGCGGTGCGACCCGCGTCAGTGGCCGGTCGCGGTGCTCGGACGGCATCGTGGCGGCACAGTCCCTCGCACTCGGAGACACCGCACATGTTCGCCATCGCATTGATCTCATTCGGGCTCGGGCTCGCGCTGATCCTCGGGCTCGCCTTCGGCCTCGGCCGGGCCGGCGTCGCGCCGGACAGCTCGTCGATCCTCGGCATCGGCTTCTCGGCGCCGGATCTCACCAGGCGCCCGCGTGGCGTCCAGGAAGAGGACCTTCCCCGGTTCGTGTTCACGGGCGAAACGTCCGCCGCGTTCGGGCCTTGCTAGTCGAGCGTGAAGTCGTCCGGATCCTGGTAGCGACCGCTGCGCTGGAATTCGATCTGCATCAACACGTCGTTGAGCAGCGACGACGCGCCGAAGCGGAACCAGTCGGCTGACATCCAGCGGGGTCCGAGGGTCTCGTACAGGATCACCAGGTACTGGATCGCTTCCTTGGCGGTCCGGATCCCCCCGGCCGGCTTCATGCCGACCTGGCGACCCGTCGAGCGCTCGAAGTCGCGGATGGCCTCGAGCATCACGAGCGTGACCGGCATCGTCGCGGCAGGTGTCACCTTGCCGGTCGACGTCTTGATGAAGTCGGCGCCGGCCGCCATCGCCAGGACGCTCGCCCGCCGGACGTTGTCGTAGGTCTCGAGCTCGCCTGTCTCGAGGATCACCTTGAGATGGGCCTCGCCGGCGGCTTCCTTGACCTCGACGATCTCCTCGAAGACGGTGAGGTAGTCGCCCGCCAGGAATGCGCCGCGATCGATGACCATGTCGACCTCGTCGGCGCCCGCCTCGACGGCCGCCCGTGTCTCGGCGATCTTGATGTCACGGAACGTCTGACCGGACGGGAAGCCCGTGGCGACGCTGGCGACCTTGACGGTCGAACCCTTCAGGGCGTCCCTGGCCTCGGCGACGAGCGCGGGGTAGACGCAAACGGCGGCGACAGACGGGATCGTCGCGTCGCCCGGCATCGGGTGCATCGCCTTGACGCACATCGCCCGGATCTTGCCCGGCGTGTCCTTTCCCTCGAGCGTCGTCAGATCCATCATCGAGATCGCGAGGTTGAGCGCCCACATCTTCGACGCCTTCTTGATCGAGCGGCGCTTCAGCGAATCGACGCGCTGCTCGACGCCGACCTCGTCGACCGCCGTGACCCGACCGAGCAGGCTGCCGAGCGGACCCGGGCGCCCGTCCCACGCGCGGATGAGCTCGTCCGCGCGTTCACGGGTCGCTGAATCGGGCCGTCGGGTGGTCGTCATGGGACGGTGAGGATACACCGCGGTGGCGTCGATCCCGGACCGACCGGCCGTGCGCGATGACCGGTCGGCTAGCGCCCGCCGTGGACCCTGGGGAGTGCCGGAAGCCCGCGCTTCCCGGTGACGAGGAAGTGGCGGAACCAGTCCTCGACGATCCGGAGGTTCTCGACCCGCCGGTAGGGCGTCCCGGACCGGGTCAGGTCGTGGTTCTCGTCGGGGACCCGGAGGAGACGGACCGGCCGCCGCAGCGAACGGAGGACGGTGAACAGCGCCTCCGCCTGGGCGATGGTCGTCCGGATGTCGCGTTCCGAGTGCTGGATGAGCAGCGGTGTCCGGATCCGGTCCGCGTAGGTCAGTGGTGAGATCTCGCGGAAGTACTCCGGGTCCTGCCAGGGGGTCGCCTCGAACTCGAGACGCGCCCAGTCCCCGCCCGAGATGTCGCCGGTCGTGAACAGGACGCCCATGTCGTTCACCGAGCGAGCGGTGAGCGCTGCGCGGAAGCGGTCGTCGTGGCCGACGATCCAGCTCGTCAGGTAGCCGCCATACGAGCCGCCCGTGACACCGAGTCGATCGGGATCGGCCAGGCCGTCCGCGACGAGCGCCTCCACCCCCGCGAGGACGTCACGCATCGGGCCGGGTCCCCAGTCGCGATGGTTGGCGTCGTTGAAAGCCTCGCCGTATCCCTCCGATCCGCGCGGGTTGCAGTAGAAGACCCCGATGCCGGCCGCGGCCAGGACCTGGAACTCCCAGACGAGCGACCAGCCGTAGAGCGTGTGCGGACCGCCGTGGATCTCGAGGACGAGCGGCCGCGGGCCGTCGCCGGCGGGAACGAACCAGCCCTGGATGTCCCGGCCATCGACCGTCACGTGGCGTTCGATCGCGGCACGGAGCTCGATGTCACCGAGGATGTCGGCGTTGAGGGTCGTGAGGCGCCGCGGGTTGGCCCCCTTGGATCCCTTCGAGCCGCGGCCCTTCGCCGTCCCGCCGGCGTCGAGGACCCACACGTCCGGCGTCTCCGTCGCGGTCGAGCGGAGGTAGGCGATCCGGACGCCCCCGCCCTCCTCGTGGGGGACGGCGTGCCAGCCCGAGATGTAGTGCTCGCCACGCGTCAGCCGCTCGAGACGGCCGTCGGCGACGGCGATGCGCCAGAGCTCATAGGAACCATCGACGGGCGCCGAGACATGCAGCCACCGGCCGCCCTTCGAGGCGACGAGCGCAGGACCCTCGCCGCGGGTCACGTCGCTGTTCATGCCGGAT
>JBJMNA010000236.1:0-15281 GCA_045804485.1 Chloroflexota bacterium | reverse complement strand
TTCGGGTGACACCTACCGGTCGCTCGCGGTCGCGCTCGGCGTCATCGGGTTGCTCGTCGTCCTCGCCAGCGCATTCATCGGCGGCGACGTGGTCTACGCGTTCGGCAATATGGTGAATCGCCATGCGTTCCGCGGAGCCGGGACGAAATGGGTCCGACTCGACCTCGGTGACCTGACAGACCTCGCTCAGCTTCCCGAGCTGACGCCGCGGAAGGCGAAGGCAGGGATCAACGACATCGTCCTCGTGCGGACGGGCGGCACGGTGAACGCGCTCCACGCGGTCTGTGCACACGCCGGTGGGCCGCTGGCCGAGGGAACAGTCGTCGATGGCTGCATCGAGTGCCCCTGGCACGCTTCACGCTTCCGGCTGACCGATGGCGCGCTCCGGCAGGGACCGTCGGTCTACGAGCAGCCGGCCTACGAGATCCGTGCGGCCGAGACCGGCGGCTACGAGGTCCGGCGCCAGCAATAGCCGACAGCCATCATCAGCGGATGCCGGAGATCGTCCTGCCCGATCCGAGCCTCGTCGTCCTCATCGGTGCGGCCGGTGCCGGGAAGTCCACGTTCGCCGCACGCCACTTCGCGCCGGACGAGATCCTGTCATCGGACCGCTACCGTGAAGCGGTCTCGGGTGACGCCTCGGACCAGCGCGCGACGCGGGCGGCCTTCGGACGACTCCATCGCGACCTCGCCGCCCGATTGGCGGCACGGCGGCTGACCGTCGTCGACGCCACGAACGTCGAACGCTTCGCCCGCCGAGCTCTGCTCGCGCGTGCCGCAGCGGCTGGTGTCCCGGCCGTCGCGATCGCGCTCGATCTCCCCGCCGCGACGGTCCTCGCGCGCAACGCTCGCCGCCGACCACGGGTCGTGGACCAGGCCGTGGTCGTCCGGCACCTTGCGCGCCTCCGGCCCTCGCTCGACGGGATTCCCGCGCCACTCGTCGGCGAGGGATTCGCCGCCGTCCTCATCCTGCGAGACGTCGCTGCGGTCGACGCCGTCATCGTCCGCCGCGAGCCTGCGCGGTCGCTCCCGCTACGCCGCTGATCCGATGGCGATGCACGCGATCGCGGTGAGGGCCAAGGCGATGCCGACGGCATGCGACCGGGTGACGCGTTCGCGGAGGACGAGCGTCGCGAGGATGACCGTCGTCACCGGGTAGAGCGACGAGAGGACGGCCGCCACGGCCAGCGAGCCCGCCTGGACGGCGAGCACGAAGAAGCTGTTGCCGGCCATGTCGAGGACACCGACGCCGGTCATCGCGGGGAGCAACCGGCGCGGCGCCCGCCACGGCGACCGAGTCACGAGGATCGCCACGCCGACCATCACCGCCTCGAGCCCGCGGATGAGCGCGAGCGGCCCGAACGCGTGGCCATGACTCATCCGGGCAAGGAAGATGCTGAACAACCCGATCCCGACCCCACCGATGAGCGCGAACCGCAGGCCGGACGGGCCATCTCTCACACCATCGCTCGGGACGCGAGACACGAGCACGACGGCCGTGATCGCGAGCACGATTCCGATGAGCACGAGAGTGCCGGGCACACCTTGCAGGAGGATCCCGGCAGCCACGGGGATCACGGCGGCAAGGACGCCGGTCACGGGCGCGACGACGCCCATCCGCCCGACGGCGAGGCCGTGGTACAGCGAGGTGATGCCGATCCCGCCCGCCACCGCGGCGAGCGCGCACCAGACGACGTCCTCCGGCAGCATCGCCGTCTCGCCGATGGCGAGGGCGATCACGAGGGCCATCGTCATCCCGACGATCTGCGAGACGAGCACGACGCCGAGGACGGAGGTGCCCCGCGACAGCATCCCGCCGAGGAAGTCGCCGCCGCCCCACACGACTGCCGACAGGAGTCCGAGGACGACCGTCAGCATCTGGGCCGACGCCGCGTCGTTCAGGCGGGCACCGTCGTCGGAGCCGATGTCGACGCGATGCCATCGACGGTGGTCGGGCCATCGAGGACGACCACGGCATCCGCCGCGTCGTCGTACCGCGGCGAGCAGGTGAGGTAGATCACCTGGAAGTCAGCCGCGATCTCCTTGAGGAGGTCGACTGCCCGCGCCGCCCGGGCGTCGTCGAGCGTCACGAACGGGTCGTCGAACACGAGCGGCGGTCGGCGGTCGCCGGTGACGAGCCGGACGAGCCCGAGCCGCGCGACGAGGTAGACCAGATCGAGCGTTCCCTGGCTGAGGGCCGACACCGGGACCCAGTCGTCCTTCTCGGGGGCATGGACCTCGATGTCGAGCGTCTTGTCGTTCACGCGGACCCGCCGGTACCGCCCGCCCGTGACGAGCGCGAGGTCATGGACCATGTGCTCCTCGAGGTACTGGGTGGCGGTCTTCATCGTCGCCTGCTCGGCGCGATCGATCGCGGCGAGCGTCGTCGTGAACACCCGCTGGCGGCGCTGCGACGCGTCGAGCTGTTCGCGCCAGGCGGCGAGGCGCTCGGCCTGCCCGGCGACCTGCTCGGCGTCGACCGCATTCGCTTCGACGCGGGCCCGCGCGTTCGCCTCGTCGTCGCGCGCGCGTTCGACCGCGCCTTCTGCGTCGCGCAGCTCGACCTCCAGCCGTTCCCGCGCTCGCGGCTCCTTCGCGATCGGCCCGAGCGCTTCGAGTGCGCTCGCCTTCTGGGAGATCTCGAGCGCCGCCGCATCCCGCTGCCCGGCGAGGTCGCCTCCTGGGTCCTTGCCCACGAGGCCTTCGAGCTGCGACGTCAGCCGGTCGATCTGCGCGACATGGGCCTCTTCGCGCGAGAGCATCTCCTCGGCGGTCGCCAGGTCCGACAGGCCGAGGGTGCCGAGCTGCAGCTCCAACTTGGCCTGCGCGTCCTTGAGCTCGGCCTCCATGTCCGAGCGACCACGAAGCCGGCGGTCGATCTCGACGTCACGCATCTGCGCCCGCATCTTGTAGGTCCGGCGCATCCACAGCGCGACGCCCGCGAGAACGACACCGATCACCGCGATGGCAGCGCCGATGGCCTGGATCGTGAAGCCGGCGTCCGCGATGCCGAGTGCCTTGACGAGCACGGGACCGGCCGCCAGCAGGATGCCGATGAGGACGAGCGCGACCGAGAGCCTTGACAGCGGCTGCCAGGTCGGCTCGGGAGCGACGTCGAAGTGGACCTCGACCTCGCCCGCGAGAGCCGCCTTGAGCTCGCGGATCCGGCCGTCGAGCGTCCGGACGCGTTCGACCGAGGCGCGGATGACCGGGAGCGGCGTGGCCGACGGATGCGAGGCCGCGAGCGCCGCGATCTGCCCGCCGACGTCAACGGCCTGGCGATACCGTTCGTACCGCTCGGCGGCGGCGTCACGCTCGGCGCGGATCCGCTCGGCCTGCCTGGCCTTGTCGAGGAGGCTTCGGCGTTCGGCAGCGACGGCTTCCGCCTCGGTGCGTCGGTCGCGCGCCGACGACAGGGCATCGCGATCCCGCTCGAGCTGGGCGAGCGCGAGCTCGCCCTGATCCACCGCGGCCTGGGCTTGGGCGACAGCCTGCTCCGCGACCTTGAGCCGGCCCGGGTTCCGCTCGCCTTTCGTGGTGAGGTCATGGAGGGCCTTGTCGAGCTTCTTGCGCGCGCGGCTCGTGCCGCGGTCGGCGCCGCTGATCGACGCCTGGAGACGATCTCGGAGCGCGCCTTCATCGCGGTTCAGGTCGCTCAGCTCGAAGTGATGGACCGAGGCCGTGGACCGGAAGAAGTTCTCGGTCGGGATCCCCGTCAGCTCGGACATCACCTGGTCGGCCAGCGTCGGATCGGTGATCGTCTGGCCCTCGTAGTCGAGCTTCACCGTCCCCTTCGAGCCCGCGAAGGTCTTTTCGAGCGTCCCGGTCTTTCGGCCGTCCTCCTCGTCCTGCTCGAATTCGACCGTGAGGATCGACCGTGCCTCGGGCGGTGCGTCCCATCGCCGCAGCGCTTCCACCTCGCCCGCGGCGCTCGTGACGCGGCGCGTCAGGACGAGCTCGAGAGCGCGCTGGACGGTCGACTTCCCGGCCTCGTTCGGGCCGCGGATCACGGTGAGCCCGGGGGCGAGCTCGATATCGAACGTCGGATACCGCCGGAAGTCGCGTCCCTGGAGCCGCCGGACCCTCACAGCGAGACCTCGTGGCCGGAGAGGAGCAGGCGCCCGAGGCGGAGCGCGTCGCGATGCTCCGCAGCCTCCGCCGCCGAGCCCGCCGCCTCGAGCTCCCGGATCTGCTCTTCGAGGTCGACGATGAAGGCGCCGATGATCGTGTCAGGCGACGGCAGCGGGCCGTCCGTCAGTGCGGGCACCGAGGCGTCGCGGACGCGTGCCTTGAGGAACGACGGCGCGACGGCGCGCTCGATCTCATCGGTGTCGAGGTCGAGATCATCGCGACGGACGCCGACGAGCCGGACATCGAGGACGAGGTCGGGGTCAGCCCGCGTGACGAGGAGGTCGATCAGCGCGGGCTGGCTCGCGACGGTCGCGGCATCGACCTCGAGCCTGTCGAAACGCGTCCGACCGACCTGGCGCTCCTCGACCCTGACCGTTCGCCTGCTCGCGGCTCCGTCGAGCTCGACGAGCAGCGCCTTGCCCGCGCGGTCCTGATCGAGGGCGATCGGCTCCGGTGCGCCCGCGTAGGCGTAGGTGACGGCGCCCGCCTTGCCGAGCTGCGCGGAGTGCCAATGCCCGAGGGCGAGATAGTCGAGACCGGACGCCGCGATCTCCTCGGGCGTGATGACGACCTCGTCACGGTCCGTCTTGCCGGCGATCGCGATGGATCCGTGGACCATGCCGATCCGCCAGCTGACGACCGGTCCTGCGGCGAGCATCGCCGGGACGTCGCGCAGCGGGCTGTGTGGCGCGCGCTTGGTCGCAAACACCGGGCCGACGACGACGGCGTCGCAGGTCGCGAGCTGAACGACCGGATGATCCGGGTCCAGCACCGTGATCATCTCGTCGTCGGCGGCAAGCCCCGCGAGAGCGCGAAGGTCGTACGCGCGGTAGATCGACGCCCGGTCGAGGACATCGTGGGTTCCCGGGATGAGCACACTGCGAATCCGGGCATCGGCGAGGCGTCTCAGCTCGGCCGCCACGCGCTCGACGGAGCGGCGCGGCTGGACGTTCGAGTCGAACAGGTCGCCGGCGACAAGGAACAGGTCGACCTTCTCGGCGAGGGCAAGGTCCACGGTCGCCTTGAACGCGGCGAACTGCCGTTCGCGTTGCGCCGCTGCCAGCTCGCCGAGATCGTCGTGACGGGCGCCGAGGTGGACGTCCGCTGTATGGATGATCCTGAGCATCGCTGTGCGGCGCTGCCTCCTCGCGGGTCTTCATCGGGACCGTCGAGTCAGCCGCGCCGGCCCCGGGTTGCGGTCCGACGGGTGGCGGACCGCGGCGCTTGTGCGAGCGAGGCGCCCCCATGACTCCCCGCTCGCCGACTCGACTGTCGCCGGTCATTGTGACAGGTACGGTGTCACGGTCGCCACCCGGGACGGCCGTCCAAGGCGGTCCCGTCGAGCGGGGGAAAGGCAGCCGCCAGCCCCTTTTCGCAACCCGTTGTATCCTCCCGGCTACTGGAAACCGGTGCGCCCAGAGCTCCAGGGGACCGACTATCGAGACCCGGGTGGGCGCCTGGTTTCTTCCATCATCCGCGCGACCCTGGCCGCGATCGCGGTCGTCCCAACTTGGCGCGCCCCGCATACAGACGCGCCCCCGGAGGACGACTCTCGTGACCTATAGCGACCGAACCCTGGCCTGTGTCGATTGCGGCGTGGAATTCATCCACTCCGCCGCCGATCAGGAGTACTACCAGCAGAAGGGCTTCGTCAGCGACCCGAAGCGCTGCTCCAGCTGTCGAGCGAGCCGACGCGCAAGCCGTGACAGCGGCTACGACGTCCGCGACATCGGCGGCCCGCGCGGCTACGAGCGCGGCGACGATCGTCCGAACCGCGAGTACTTCGCCGTCGTGTGCTCGTCCTGCGGCAACCAGGCGCAGGTGCCGTTCAAGCCGCGCATGGACCGCCCGGTCTACTGCTCGGACTGCTTCCGGACCGTCAAGCCGGACTGACGGGTCGCCGGCGGGGCGGCGGCCCCTAGAACCTGAACGTCTCCCCGGGGTGATACCGGTCGCGATGGCGACCGCGCCACACCGTCACCCTTGAGCGGCCGTGGACCTGCCACGACCCATCGTGGCCCACGACCGCCGTCTCCTCGTCGATGCCGAGGACGACTGACCCTCGCGGTGCCTGCAAGGCGATGAGCGCGGTGAGTGCCTCCGGCCACGCGTCGTAATGCGGCACGACCGACGCGCGGTCCACGAACCCGAGACCGCTCCGCCACCGGAGGGGCCACGGCATGACCCGCGCGCGCGCGTCGAACAGGTGACCGGCGAGGACCATCGCGCCGGCCGAGCACCCCGCGAGGATCGCGCCGCGCGCGTGTGTCGCGGTGAGCGCGTCGCCGACCGCCGATCCCGCGAGGATCTCGGCGAGGTACCAAGGCTTGCCACCCGACAGATAGACGAGATCGGCCTCGCCGACGGCCTGCGCCGCGGCCGGGTCATCGGCATCGGCCCGGCGCCGGACGAGGACCGGCTCGACCTCCGCCCCGAGCTCGCCGAAATGGGTGACACCCATCGCCGCCCAACGCTGGAAGACGTCCTCGCCGTCGGGGAACGACGCGGTCGGCAGGATCGCGACGCGCGGCCGGCTACGGCCGGTGGACGCGAGCAGTGCGGCGTCGAAGTCGGCCATCGCGGGGAGGAATTCACCGGCGCCGACGAGCGCCACGGGTCCGGGCATGGCGGAGAGTCTATGCGACACTGACGGCACATGACCGCGGCTGTCCCTGACCCCGTTTCCACCCCTCCGACCATGACCACGCGACAGCGATGGACCCTCATCTGCACGGTCATCGGGTCGGGCGTGGTGTTCCTCGACGGGACGATCGTCAATGCCGCGCTCAAGCACATCGGCCAGGAGCTGCCGGGGACGATCATCGGCGTCCTCGAGGGCCAGGCGTACATCGTGGGCGGCTATCTCGCGGTCCTCGCGGCCCTCCTGATCCTGTCCGGCGCGCTGTCGGACCATTACGGCCGGCGCAAGGTCTACGCCATCGGTCTCGTCGGTTTCGCGGCGACCTCCGCGCTGTGCGGTCTCGCACCGACGCTCGAATGGCTGGTCGTCTTCCGCCTCGCGCAGGGCGCCGCGGGCGCCCTCCTGATCCCGGGCTCGCTTGCGCTGATCACCCACGCGTTCGACGGTGTCGGGCGGGCGCGCGCGTTCGGCATCTGGGCCGCGGCGACCGCGGGCCTGACCGTGCTCGGGCCGATCATCGGCGGGACCATCGTCGACACCGTAGGCTGGCGGATCGCGTTCCTCGTCAACGTGCCGCTCTGCGCATTCGCCGTCTGGGCGACGGTCACCCACGTCGTCGAATCGCGCGACACCGAATCGACCGGGAGGTTCGACTGGCTCGGCGCCGCCGTCGCAGCGATCGCGGTCGGAGGTCTGGCCTTCGGGGTCATCCGCGGCCAGGCCAACGAGTGGTCGGACACTGCGGCCTGGATCGCCATCGCGATCGGGATCGTGGCGCTGGTCGCCTTCCCGGTCCTGATGGCTCGACGGCCGCACCCACTCGTGCCGCTCGAGCTCTTCCGGTCACGCGCCTTCAGCTCGGTCAACCTCGCCACGTTCTTCATCTATGGCGGGCTCTACGTCACGTTCTTCTACTCCGCGGTGATCCTTCAGGGCGTGCTCGGCTACACCGCTCTCGGGGCGGGGATCACCGGCCTGCCGACAGGTGTCCTGCTGGCGGTCCTGTCGACGCGGATCGGGACGGTGGCGGGCAGGGTCGGGGCCAGGCGCTTCCTCGTCGCGGGACCGCTGCTGATGGCGACCGGGCTGCTCTGGTACTCGCGCATCCCGTCCGATTCCGCGCCGTGGAAGGCGTCCATCAACGACCTCGCGAGCCTCGTGCCGCCACTCGATGCGATCACCGACGTCGTCCCGTACTCGATCCTCTTCGGCGTCGGCATCTCCCTGGTGGTGGCGCCACTCACGAGCACCCTCATGGGTTCGATCTCGGGGCGCTACTCGGGCATCGGGTCGGCCATCAACAACTCGATCTCGCGCGTCGGCCAGCCGCTTCTCGGCGCGCTCATCTTCATCCCCGTCAGTGCGGCCTACTACGCCACGCTGACCGGCGCGACCGGGTTGGACACCTCCGACGGCGCGGTGCGGCGGGCATTCCAGCCGCTCAACCCGCCCGCTGCCGGCGCGACCGCGGACCAGATCCTGGCCTCGAACCAGGCCTCCATCCAGGCGTTCCAGCTCGCGATGTGGGTGTGTGCCGGACTCCTCGTGATCGGAGCGTTCGTGTCGTGGTACGGCCTGCGCGAGCCGCGCCGGGCGACGGCCGCGCCGGCGTCGATCGGTCGAGCGGGTGCGACCGAGCCGCCGACTGCCGGCGTCGGCCCGTGACGCGCGACTGGGACGCCGCCACCTATGACCGGGTCGCGGCGCCGATGACGACCTGGGGGTCCGCCGTCCTCGATCGGCTCGTCGTGGCGGGCGACGAGCGCGTCCTCGACGCGGGCTGCGGCACCGGGCGCGTCACCGAGATGCTCGCGGAGCGCCTTCCGCGCGGCCGGGTCGTCGCACTCGACGGATCCACGGCCATGGTCGAGGCGACACGGGATCGCCTGGCGCGCTTCGGCGACCGGGTCGACTATGTCGTCGCCGACCTCGGCAAGCCACTGCCGATCGACGGGACGGTCGACGCCGTGTTGTCCACCGCCACATTCCACTGGGTCCCGGATCACGACGCGCTGTTCCGTCACCTCGCGGCGGTGACACGGCCCGGCGGGATGCTCGTCGCGCAATGCGGCGGCGCGGGCAACATCGCCTCGGTCCAGCGGGTGCTGGCACGGATCGGCGATGGCTGGCTCGGCAGCGTCCACTTCGAGACGCCTCTCGCGACGACGCGCCGCCTCGACGCGGCGGGGTACGTCGACATCGAATGCTGGCTGACCGACGAGCCCTGGCGATTCGAGCCCGGCGAGCCGTTCGAGACCTACCTCCGAACGGTCGTCCTCGGCGACCACCTCGCCCGGCTGCCGGCAGACGCGCACCACGCCTTCGTCCACGAGGTCGCGACGGCGATGCCTGAGCCGCTCATCGACTACGTCCGCCTGAACATCGTCGCGCGCCGTTCCAACCGCTGACGTCAGCCGTCGCGGACCCGGAACGCTTCGCCGTGGCCCGGGATGACGATGTCGGCGGCGGCCAGCACCCGCTCGCGACCGCGCGCGATCGCCTCCAGGTCGGCGGCGAGCGGATCGACGTCCGGCGTTCGATCGGCGCGCCACCAGAGGTGCGTCATCGCGTAGACGGCGTCGTCGGCGCGGACGATGAGCGTCGCGTCCTCCTCGCTGTGGCCCGGCGTCAGCCAGAGCTCGCTGTCGGGGGCGAGGTGGTAGCCGTCCCCGTCGTGGTCGAGCCAGAGGTCGTCCCGATAGCGCGCCCAGAAGTCGACGACCTCGGCGTTCGGGAAGAGCGCGATGTTCACGGTGTGGTCGGGGTGATGATGGCTCAGGAAGACGTGTGTCACGTCGTCCGGCGCGACGCCGAGAGCAGCGAGCGGATCGACGATGAGCGTCCGCCGCGCCACCATCCCGGGATCGACGACGATGAGCGCGTCACCATCGCGAACGAGGACCACGCTGCTGCCGACGCGATCGCGCGCGTAGCCGGCATGGAGCAGGTGGACGCTCGTCATCAGGCGATGCTACGCGGTCGTGACGGGCGACCGTCGTGCGATGCTGTCCCGGTGACGCCTGACCCGCGGCCTGCCGACCTCGTGTTGCGAGGTGGCCGGATCGAGACCATGGACGCGGCCGGCAGGCGGGCGAGTGGGGCGGCGGTGCGCGATGGGCGCATCGTGGCGGTCGGGCGCGACGAGTCGGTCACGCCTTGGATCGGCCCTCGGACGCGGGTGATCGAGCTCCGTGGCCGGACCGTGACGCCCGGGTTCGGCGACGCCCACGTCCATCCCGTCAGCGCCGGGCTCAGCCGGGCGCGGTGCGATCTCGATGGGATCCGCGGGCTCGACAGGTACCTCGAGGTCATTTCCGCGTATGCCTCCACGCATCCCGACGAACAGTGGATCCGCGGCGACGGGTGGTCGATGGCGGACTTCCCGGGCGGCCGCCCGCACCGCGCCGAGCTCGACCGGGTCGTCGCGGATCGGCCGGTCTATCTCGAGAGCGCCGACGGTCACACGGCCTGGGCCAACAGCCGGGCGCTCGAGGCCGCCGGCATCACCGCCGACAGCGTCGATCCGGTCGATGGCCGCATCGAGCGCGATCCCGACGGCAGCCCGTCAGGCGTGCTCCAGGAAGGAGCCGCGACGCTCGTCGCCCGGCTCCTGCCTCCGACGACGTCGGACGACCTCGTCGCGGCGCTCCGCCGAGCGCAGGCGGACCTGCACCGTCTCGGCATCACCCACTGGCAGGACGCCATCGTGACGCCCGACGAGGGCGAACCTGCGTACACGACGCTCGCCGCCCGGGGCGAGCTGACCGCCCGCGTCGTCGGCGCCTTGTGGTGGGACCGCGAGCGCGGCGAGGACCAGATCGACGAGCTCGTCGAGCGCCGCGACCGAACCTCCTCCGACCGCTACCGCCCGACGAGCGTCAAGCTGATGCAGGACGGCGTCCTCGAGAACGGGACGGCGGCGATCCTCGAGCCGTACCTCGACGTCGACGGCCGGTCGACGGCGAACCGTGGCCTCAGCATGATCGACCCTGACGCGCTGAAGGAGCACGTCACGAGGCTCGACCGCCTCGGGTTCCAGCCACACGTCCACGCGATCGGCGAGCGGGCCGTGCGAGAGGCGCTCGACGCGGTCGAGGTCGCGCGGCGAATCAACTGCCCCACCGACACCCGCCCGCACATCGCCCACATCCAGGTCATCCACCCCGACGACATCCCGCGTTTCGGCGAGCTCGGCGTCACGGCCAATGCGCAGGCCTTGTGGGCCACGCATCACGACCAGATGGACGATCTCACGATCCCGTTCCTGGGCGCGACTCGGGCGGGCTGGCAGTACCCGTTCGGCTCGCTGCTGCGGACCGGCGCACGGCTGGCGATGGGCTCCGACTGGGGCGTCTCGAGTCCGAACCCGCTGCTCGCCATCGAGGTTGCCGTCACCCGGATCGATCCCGACCTCCGCGGTGCGAGACCGCCGTTCGTGCCCGACCAGCGGCTCGACCTTCGAGACGCGCTCGCCGGCTACACCTCGGGGAGTGCCTGGATCAACCACCTCGAGGATGTCGTCGGCTCGATCGAGGTCGGGAAGACGGCGGATCTGGTCGTCCTCGACCGGGACCTCTTCGATCGCGGGGCCGGCCACATCGGCGAGGCACGCGTCCTCGCGACGTTCATCGATGGGGTGGCCGTCTACTCGTCACCCGCGTTCGACATGGACACATGACGATGTGCGATCGGGGTCGGACGTCAGTGGTGACCGCTCCCTGACTGAGCGATTCTCTCCTTGCGCCACGGAACCCATCCGAGGCAGCGGAAAGGAGAGACCCAGTGAACGCCGTCGCCGTCATCTACGTGAACCAGCACCTCGAAAGCCTGCGCTCCGCGAACCAGCAGGACCCGATGGCCTCCCGGGTCGCCAAGCGAAGCCTCCGCTCGAGGATCGCCGCCACAGCCGCTGCTCTCGGCATCGTCAGCACCAGCTCCGATGCCGTGGTCCCCAAGCTCGTGAACTATCCCTACGGGGGCTGACCTCCTCCCTCAGCGCCTCGCTCCCCTCCTCCGAAACACGACGACCTCCGTTTCCTCCGACGGAGGTCTTCGTGTGTCCGGCGAACCCCGTTCAGGCGAGGTCCCCCTCCGTGTCGATGTCGCGCGTCGTCGCCCCGTCGGGGTCGAGCGCGCGCCACGTGGACTGCGCGATGACCTTCGCAGCGAGGGCGTCCGGGAGCGCGAGGAGCCGACGCTCGCCCCCGCCGATGAGACGATCCAGCGCGACGAGGGCCGGGTCCCGCCGGACGACCATCGGCAGCGGTCGCGGACCGTCCTCCTGCTCGAGGACGACTGCGTCGTCCGCTTCCCTGAGCGCGGCGACCATCGACGCAAGGACCGCCGGGACGAGGTCCGGCATGTCGCCCGCGACGAGGAGCACGACCGGCGACGACGCCGCGGCGATGCCGGCGCGCGCGCCGACGAGGGGACCTTCGAAGGCGACCGGGTCGTGGACCACGCGGACACCGCTCGGGACGTCGGGTCGGCCGTCGGGCGCGGTGACGACGACGATCTCGGAGACGAGCGGACGAACGGCGTCGATCGCGTGGGCGAGGAGGGGCCGGCCGTCGATGGGCTCGACGAGCTTGTCGCGCCCGAACCGCCGCGACCGCCCGCCAGCGAGGACGACCGCGGTGACGTCGGCGTCCGTCATGGTGCGCGTGACCCGGGCACATGTCCCTCCGCGGTCCGGCGCAGGATACCGCGCCGATCGAGATCTGCGAGGATCGCCATGACGTACTTCCGGCTCGTCCCGGTCGCGTCGCGCAGGGCGGCCGGGGTCAGCGGCGTGGTCCGAGCCATCGTGACGGCCGTCGCGGCGATGTCGCGGTAGACGGTGGCTGCGTAGGCGAGGTCGGGTTCGAGCACGACGATCCGGCCTGATGCCTCGAGCGCGCGGACGGCGTCGGGCGTGCAGCCCGCGGTCCGCGCAGCATCGGCCAGCCCGGGCGGTGCCAGGACGGCGACGGCGCGTTCGAGGCGGTCCATGGCGGCGGCGATGACGGGGTCAGGACCCTCGTCCGCCGGTGTCGCACCCGGGGTGCGTACGATCGCCCCGTCACGGACGAGACGGCCGTCGGCGACGAGTCGGTCGATGACGGCCGCCGCGAGTGGTTCCACCGATCCCCGGCTGATGGTCGCGCCGCGGCGGAGCGCCCGGGTCGCAGCGGCACGAGCGTCGGTCAGGGCGGCGCCGCCATCGCGTCTGGCGATCTCGAGGACGGCGGCCTCGACGACATCGAGGAGGTCACGGGCGACGCTCGCCGCGACGGCGACACGATTCCCCGCGCCGACGATCACGCCATGGAGGTCAAGCCGCGCTGACTCCCTGGCTGCTTCGTCGCCCGTGGAGATCGCTTCGGCCAGCCGCGCGACTCGATCGGCTGTCTGGCGACGGCGCGAGATGCCTCGTGGCGGGTTCGCGTCGAGCACGAGCGCGCCGATGATGCGGGTTGCACCGCCCGTCCGTCGAAGGACCGACCGGTCGCCCGCCGCGACAGCGACCGGCACAGCGAGCCGGAGGATCGCCGCGACCGACCCGTCCGGAAGGTCCAGCGCATCCCGGCCGCTCCGGCCCACGGTGGCGTCGGCCGCGTCCGTCCCGACATGAAGACGGCCGCGCGCCCGATCCGCGAGCGGCGCGGCCAGCTGCACGAGCAGGCGGTCGCTCGCTTGGACTGCCGGGTCGTCCGTCACGACGAGGCCGCGGTGCAGGTCCGTCGCGTCGACCCCGGCGAGATTCAGCGCGGTCCGGCCTGGATCCGCGTGGGTGACGGTGTCCCCATGGACCTGGATCTCGCGCACGCGGAGGGACCGGTCGCCTGGCACGAGCCGGAGAGTGGCGCCTGGCGCGAGCGGCGCGCCACGCAACGTCCCGGTCACGACGACGCCCCGGCCCTTGACCGCGAACACGCGGTCGATCGCGAGGCGGGAACCACGGGTCTTCGCGGCGCCGACCCCGCGCTCCGCGCCGACGACCTGATCGCGCAACACGCAGAGAGCCGCCCGGAGCTCGGCGACGCCCCCGCCATCCACCGCCGATACGGCGACGATCGGGGAACCTGCCAGCGTTGTCGGCTGGAGCATCGTCCGAGCGGCCTCGACGACCTCCGAGGTCCGCTCGGGGCCCGCGATGTCCGCCTTCGTGACTGCCACGATGCCGTGCCGGATCCCGAGTGCGTCGAGCAGTGCCACGTGCTCGATCGTCTGAGCGCGGGGGCCGTCGTCCGCTGCGACGACGAGCAGCGCGGCATCGATCTCACCCGCGCCGACGAGCATGTTCCCGACCAGCCGGTCGTGCCCCGGGACGTCCACGAAGTCGATCTCGGTGCCGTCGGGAAATGACATGTGCGCGTAGCCGACGTCGATCGTCATCCCACGCCGGCGCTCCTCGGGCAGACGGTCGGCGTCGATCCCGGTCAACGCTCGGAGCAGCGTCGTCTTGCCATGGTCGATGTGGCCGGCCGTGCCGACGACGACGGTCATGCCGTCTCAGCGACCGGCGGCCAGCGCTGCCTGGACCGCAGCGGCGAGCTCGTCATCGAAGCGTGGGTCGACGGTCCGGAGGTCCAGCACCACCCTGCCGTCCTCGATACGAGCGATGACCGGACGCGCGGCGCGGCGGAGGCCGGCGAGGGTCCGCGCCGCCGACGCGCTCGCGAGGGCGACAGCGAATGACGGGATCGTCTGGCCCGGGAGACTGCCACCGCCAACCGTGGACGCGACGGGGACCACGGTTGCCGCCGCGGCGCCGAGGCTGCCGGCGAGACGCTCTGCGCGCGCACGGACTTCGTCGGCCGGCATCGCGATCATGGACCAGACGGGGATCCGTCCCACCGCGAGTCCAGCGCGGTAGAGCCCGAGCGTCGCCGCGACTCCGAGCAGGGTGCCCTTGTCGGGACGCATCGCACGCGCGAGCGGGTCGCGGCGCATCCGGGCGATGAGGTCGGCCCGGCCGACGACGAGCCCCGCCTGCGGGCCACCGACCAGCTTGTCGCCGCTGAACGTCACCACGTCGGATCCGGCGGCCAGCCGTTCGGCGGGCATCGGCTCGTGGGCGAGCCCGAATCGCTCCGTCGCGAGCAGCGCGCCAGACCCGAGGTCGTCGATGACGATGGCGCCGTGATGGTGGGCGACCCGCGCGACCTCGGCCTGGTCCGGCGTGGCAGTGAAACCCGCCATCGTGAAGTTCGACGGATGGACGCGCAGGACGGCCTTCGCTCGGCCCGCCGACAGCGGCTCCAGGAAGTCAGCCGCCGCCGTACGGTTCGTCGTGCCGACCTCGATCAGCTTCGCGCCGGCCCGCCTGATGATCTCGGGGATCCGGACGCCGCCGCCGATCTCGACGAGCTCGCCACGCGACACGACGACGCCACCGCCACGACCGACGAGCCCCACCGCAAGCGCCACCGCCGCGGCATTGTTGTTCGTGACCAGCGCATCGTCCGCGCCGGTGAGCGCGATCAGGTGCTCCTCCGCACGACGGAAGCGCGTGCCGCGGCGGCCC
>JBJMNA010000235.1:0-11400 GCA_045804485.1 Chloroflexota bacterium | reverse complement strand
TGGGCCGTCGGGTAGTCGATCCAGTGGTAGAGGCAGCGCCGTTTGAGTGCGTCGTGCACCTCGCGCGTCCGGTTCGAGGTCAGGATGACGCGCGGCGGCGTTTCGGCCGTGATGGTGCCGATCTCGGGGACGGTGACCTGGAAGTCGGAGAGGATCTCGAGCAGGTAGGCCTCGAACTCCTCGTCGGCGCGGTCGATCTCGTCGATGAGCAGGACCGGCGCGACGCCATCGGTGGCCTCGAGCGCCTGGAGGAGCGGGCGGCGGATGAGGAAGTCGGCGCCGAAGATGTCGTGGGCCGTCGCGTGCTCGGCCTCGCCCCGCGCCTCGAGCAGCCGGATCTCGAGCATCTGGCGCGGGTAGTTCCACTCGTAGACGGCCGTGTTGACGTCGAGTCCCTCGTAGCACTGGAGGCGGATGAGTCGCGTGCCGAGCGAGGCCGCGAGGACCTTCGCGAGCTCGGTCTTGCCGACGCCGGCCTCACCCTCGAGCAGGAGCGGGCGGCCGAGCTCGAGCGCGAGGAAGACCGCGGTCGCGAGGGAGCGGTCCGCGATGTAGTCGCGGGACCGGAACTCGTCCTGGATCGCCTCGATCGAGCGGGTGCCGGCAGGGCGGCTGTCGCGGTCGGTCATCGGGCGAATCTACACGGCGAACGCACCATGGGTCGTCGCTCATGGGATCACGCTCGGAGTGGCCCAAGCGTCATCGTTGCGGCAGGCGAGGATGCGTCGCGTCTGCGACCTGCCGAGCAAGGAGGTCACGACATGAAATGGTCACAGGTGTCACTCGGAGCGGCCGTGATCCTGCTTCTGATCGCGGATGTGCTCGCGTTCCATGACGTGCTGGAACCGCATTCCGTGCGGGACTGGATGATGCTCGCGGCGACAGCGCTCGCCGTCGTGGGCCTCGTCGGCAGCGCGGGAGTGCTCACCCAGCGCCGCACGCAGTAGAAAGACTGACCCCCGTCACCCGTCCGGCGCGTCGAGTTCGCGGGCGTACGCAGGGAAGCGGAACCGCTGACTGCGGGTCAGGATCCCGCCGTGGCCGAGTCTGGCCACCGTTCGTGCCGTCGGCGGATCACCCGACAGGAGCCGCGGCAGAAGGAGATCGGCGGCGGTCGCCTTCGAGTAGGCGCCACACGTCGGCAGCCCGAGGATCGCGGTGCGACCGACGCGAGCGAGCCAGAGCATCGATCCCGGATGGGCCGGCACGCCACGTCGCACGACTCTGCCGCCGAGCGCGTCGATCGCGACGAAACACGCGTCGAGCGGGTCGGTGCTGGCCGCGCCGGCGGTCAGGATCAGATCGACCCGGTCGACGCCGCGCGTGAAGCGCGCCATCGACGCCTCGACCGCGGCCGGCGCGTCCTCGACGTAATCGATCCCGACGATCGCCGAGCCGAGGCCGTCGATCTTGGCGTGGACGCTCGCCTCGAAACGCTCGCGTGCGATGCCGCGGACGGATTCCTTGACGATGACGCCGACCGGGCGAGGCTCGAATGCGGCGACCCACACGAGCGGGCGTTGACCGAACCGCGCGATCCGCGCGCCGGCGTCCACGGTCGCGCCGTCAACGAGGTGTGGCGCGACCTTGACGCTCGCAACGAGATCTCCGCGGGCGACGACCTGGCCGTCGAACACGGTGAAGACCTCGAGCGGGTCGATCCGGTTCAGCCGTTCGAGCTCAGCCACGCGGACGTTGAGGACGCCTGCGACGTCGGCGACGAGGTCAAGACGACTCTCGGCCGGGCCGCGCATCGTCAGCCCCTTTCCGGCGACCGCCGTCGCAAGCCTGACCGCGGCTTCGTCCTCGTGGAGCTCGCCCGGATCCGGGACGAGGACGGTGACCGGACCGGCCGGATCGGCCTGGGCGAGGACCACCAGATCGTCGGCCGAGAGCCGTCGCCCCTTCGACCAGCGCTCGCCACCGATCGTCAGGTCGCGAGCCAAGACGCCGCCGACGAGGCGCGCAGGCACATGCCGGCCGGGGCTGACGCGGTGGACCTGCACTCTCGCTGGTCGCTGGAAGCAGGCCGCCGGAGCCTAGCGCCCGAGCGCCGCCTCGATCGCGCGTCGGGTGAAGACGACCGCCATCCGCGAGCGGTATTCGCGGTCGGCGTGGATGTCGCTGTTCACGGTCTGGCCGTCCGCCGCATGTTCCGCGGCCGCGGAGATCGCGGCGGGTGAACCATCGCCGGCCATCAGGGCGTCCTCGACGGCCTTGGCTCGGTAGGGCATCTCGCCCACCCCGGTGATCCCGATGCGGGCATGGCTGATCGAGCCACCGGAGGAGGCGATGACTGCCGCCACACCGACGATCGAGTAGCCCGACGCCGGTTGCTCGAGCTGTCGGTATGCGCCTTCGGCTCCCGCGGGGAGTGGCGGGCGCCGGATCGCGATGAGCAGCTCGTCGGGGGCCGCGGCGGTCTGGAAGGCGCCCTCGAAGAAGCCGTCGAGCGGGACGACGCGCTCCCCGCGTGTCGACCGGAGCACCGCGCTGTAGTCGAGCGCGAGCGCGATGGCCGGCAGGTCGGACGCGGGGTCGCAGTGCGACATCGCCCCGCCTGCCGTTCCGAGATTGCGGACCTGGACGTCGCCGATGCCCTCGACAGCCTCCGCGACCCAGGGCAGGTTCGTGCCCTCGATGATCTCGGCGTAGGTGGTCAGCGCGCCGACCTCGAATCCGCCGTCCGGGAGCTCGCGCATCCCCCGAAGCTCAGACAGCCGGCCGATGTCGACCAGCATGTCGGCCGTCGCGAGCCGCATCTTGAGCAGAGGCAACAGGCTCTGGCCACCGGCGAGGACCTTGGCGCCACCGCCGGAGATCGCGCTCAACGCCTCGTCGACCGAGGTCGGGCGCTGGTAGTCGAACGCTGCCGGGATCACGCCTGGCCTCCCTTCGCGGACTCGATCGCGCGCCAGACGGACTGAGCCGTGTAGGGCATGTCGAGATGTCTGATGCCGAGCGGGCTGAGTGCGTCGACCACCGCGTTCGCGACCGCGGCGGTGCTGGCGATCGCGCCGGCCTCGCCGACGCCCTTGACGCCGATCGGGTTGACCGGCGACGGCGTCACGGTCTCATCGAGCTCGATGTTCGGGAACCACGACGCGCGTGGCACCGCGTAGTCCATCATCGAACCGGTCAGGAGCTGGCCGTCGTCGCTGTAGACGGCGCCCTCCCAGAGGGCCTGGCCGACCCCTTGGGCGATCCCGCCGTGGAGCTGGCCGTCCACGATCATCGGGTTGATCTTCTTGCCGACGTCGTCGACTGCGACGTAGCGGACGAGCTCGACGTGCCCGGTGTCCTCCTCGATCTCGACGATCGCGATGTGCGTCCCGAACGGCCACGTGCAGTTCGGCGTGTCGTGGTAGGCCGTCTCGTCGAGGTACGGCTCCATCCCCTCGGGCGGGTCGAAGGCGAGGTCGAGGGCGAAGGCGATCTCCTGGATCGTCTTGACGCGGTCGGGGCTGCCCTTCACGAAGTAGTTCGCGCCGTCGATCTCGATGTCATCCGGCGACGCCTCGAGCATGTGTGCCGCGAACTTGCGGGCCTTCTCGCGGATCTTCCCCGACGCCTTGATCGCCGCGGTCATGCCGACGGACGAGGTCCGGGACCCGTACGAGCCGTAGCCGAACGGCGTGCCCTGCGTGTCGGAATGCTGGATGACGATGTCTTCCATCGGGATGCCGAGCTCGTGGCTCACGACCTGGGCGTAGGTCGTCTCGTGGCCCTGACCCTGCGGCTGGGTGCCCATCGTCACGACCGTCTTCCCGGTCAGGTGCATCTTGATGTTCGAGGACTCCCACATCGCCGCGCCCCAGCCCTCGCCGACGGCGCCGATCCACTTCGATGGCGCGACGCCGCACACCTCGATGTAGGTCGAGAGGCCGATGCCAAGGAACTTCCCTCGCGCCCTTGCGTCCGCCTTCGCCTCGTCGATGCCGGCAAATCCGGCGGTCTGGAGGGCCTTGTCCATCGCCGGCTCGTAGTCGCCGGAATCGATGTAGATCTTGGCGCCGCCGGACGCCGTCCCGAGCCCGGACGGATTGTCGTACGGGAACTGATCCGGCTGGATGAAGTTCCGGCGCCGGAGCTCGGCGCGGTCCATCCCGATCTCGGCCGCGAACAGGTCCATCGCCCGCTCGACGACGTAGGTCGCCTCCGGCCGTCCGGCACCGCGGTAGGCGTCCACGAACACGGTGTTCGTGTAGACGCCGGTCACCTCGGCATAGACGTTCGGGAACGTGTAGCAGCCCGACAGGACGCGGGCATAGAGGGTCGTCGGGATGCCGGGGCCGATCGTGGAGAGGCGGCCACCGAGGTTGGCCAGCGTCTTGACGCGAAGGCCGGTGATCTTGCCGTCACGCGTCCCCGCGATCTCGAGGTGGGTGATGTGGTCGCGGCCGTGGATCGTGCTCTGGTAGTTCTCGCGGCGCGTCTCGATCCACTTGACCGGCCGGCCGCCGAGCGCCTTGCTCGCGAACAGGACCATCGCGTAGTCGGGATAACAGAAGATCTTGGTCCCGAATGCGCCGCCGACATCCGGGCTGATGCAGCGGATCTTGTGCTCCGGGACGCCCATCACGAACGCCGCCAGCAGGAGCCGCTGGATGTGGGGCGTCTGGCTGGACATCCAGATCGTGTACTCGTCGGTGCCCGGGTTGTACCAGCCGATGTTGCCGCGGACCTCCATCGGGTTCGGGATGAGCCGCTGGTTGACGAGGCGCTGGCGGACGACCACCTCGGCGCCGTCGATGGCCGCGTCCGTGCCGGCCTTGTCGCCGACGCTCCACTCGAAGACGACGTTGTTCGGAGCGTTCTCGTGGAGCTGCGGCGCGCCCGGCTCGATCGCCTTCTCGGCGTCGACGACGGCCGGCAGTGGCTCCCAGTCGACGACGATCGCATCGAGCGCGTCGATCGCCTGCGCTTCCGTGTCTGCGACGACCGCCGCGACGCCCTCGCCGGTCCACTTCACGCTGTCCGTGGCGAGCGTCCGGGGAGTGCTGACGTTGTTCTGGATGCCCGCGCTGCCGCCGGCTGGCCAGGCCATCGGCATCGGGTTGTACGGGATGTCCGCCCCGACGAAGACGGCCGCCACCCCGGGCATCGCCTTCGCCGCGGACGTGTCGATCGAGCGGATGTTGGCGTGCGCGTACGGGCTCCGCAGGATGGCCATATGGGCCATCGAGGCGAGCTTGATGTCGTCGACGTAGTTGCCGGCTCCGGTGATGAAGCGTGGGTCCTCGACCCGCTTGATGCGTTCGCCCAGGACGTCGGTGGCCATCGGTGTTCCTCCTCGGCCTATGCCGTCGCGACCGCGCCTGCATCCGCTGTCGCGCCGGCCTTCATGGTCTCGGCGGCGTGGCGGATGGCGGCGACGATGTTCTGATAGCCCGTGCAGCGGCAGAGGTTGCCCTCGATCGCGTGCCGGATCTCGACGTCCGTCGGGTCGGGGTTCCGCGACAGCAGGTCGACCGCCGTCATGATCATCCCCGGCGTGCAGAAGCCGCACTGCAGGCCGTGCTTCTCCCAGAAGGCCGCCTGCATCGGATGGAGCTCGGCGCCGTCTGCAAGGCCCTCGATCGTCTTGATATCTGCGCCGTCGGCCTGGACGGCGAGCATCGAGCACGACTTGATCGCTCGTCCGTCGACATGGACGGTGCACGCGCCGCACTGGCTCGTGTCGCAGCCGACGTGTGTGCCGGTCAGATCGAGGTCCTCCCGGAGCGCATGGACGAGGAGGCGTCTCGGCTCGACATCGAGCTCATGGGGCGTCCCATTCACGACGAACGCGATGTGTTCGCTCACGGACGATGCCCTCCTGCGGCGCGCGTGGGGATGGTTCGACGGCGTGTCTGTCGCTGTCCTGGAGTCCTCCGAGCCGCATCGCCAGCCGGTGTCGGGTGGTGGTGGAGCGGCCTCGCGATGGTGGCACCGACGCGCGCCGGAATCAAGTCGGATCCGGACCTCGACGCGGTGGCCGCGACGGCGGCGGTTCGTGCCGTCCGAGCGCCGCGCTCCGGCTGCTGACGGCGCGTGGATCGAGCGCTGTGCGCCGCTCGTCAGCCGGAAGCATCGCGATCCGAACCGCCTCACCGAGGCGCGCCATCTTTGCGACCGCAGCATCCCACGAGAGGTGTTCGAGCGACGACGCGGTCGCGATCCCGACCCGTTGAGCGCCGCGGCCGTGACTCGAGGCTGCATAGCTTGCCGCCCAGAGAAGCGTTTCCGGGCCGTCGTCGGATCCGTCGACGACCGGCAACGCGCCACACACGATGCCGCGATCGCCGGGCGTGCTCCGCACGAGATACCAATTGTCCGGGCCTGCGACGAGGTCGACGGCGAGGCTCGCGTACGGCGCGGCGAGGAGGGTCTCGATCCCGGCCGCGCTCGCGTCACCACCGGTGATCGCGAGCGACAGGTGCGTGCCGGTCACACCGTCGAGGAGCCGGTGGTGGAGGTCGCGGAACCGGCCGCGGGCATCCGCGTCGTCGCCGATCGTCGTCGCGGCCGGCTCGTGGATCTCGATGAGCGGGCAGCCCGCTGCCGCGAGGTCCCGGATGGTCGCATTCAGCGCGTCAGCCGTCGCCTCGCTCGCATCAAGCGAGTACGGCCCGGTCAGGACCTGCTTGACCGCCCGGTGAGTGAGAAGCGAGGTCGCGCGCCACGCGTCCACGGCATCGGCCTGCGCGAGCAGGCCGCCATCGGTGATCGGCTCGAGGCCGGCCGCCTCCTGCGCGCCTACGACCGCCTCGAGGACCGCGCCGGCGGCGGCATCGTCCGGCAGTGGCGGCCGGGGGAGCCCGCCGAGCAGCGTCGCGAACATCGGGTCGGTGGGACCTCCACGGGGCGTGCGCCGGAGCGGGTCGAGAGTGTGACAGAGCCGGATCGACCGGAGCGCCGTTGCTAGGATGGCCCGCATGCGGGCACCCCCGGCGATCGCGTCCATCGCCCGGTTCGTCCCGATCCTCGACTGGCTGCCGGGATACGACCGGGCCGACCTGCGGTTCGATCTGCTGGCCGCCGTGGTGAGCTGGGGAGTCATGGTCCCAGTCGCGATGGCCTATGCCGGTCTGGCGGGAGTCCCGCCGGAGCTCGGTCTCGTGACCGCGTTCACCGCTCTTACGGCCTATGCCGTGTTCGGAACGTCGCGCCACCTGAAGGTCACCGCGAGCTCGTCGATCGCGATCATGTCGGCGTCGGTCATCGTCGCGGTCGCGGCAGGGGATCCCGCCACCTACGTTGCGCTGACGGCGGGCCTCGCGCTCGCGGTCGGCATCATCCTGTGCGTCGCCGGGGCGTTGCGACTCGGTTTCCTGTCGCAATTCCTCGCAGCGTCAGTCGTGACGGGATTCGTCATCGGGCTCGCGATCGTCATCACCGTCGGGCAGATCCCGGCGCTGCTCGGGATCCCGCCGGTCAGCGGCACCATCATCGAGAAGCTGATCGCGATCGCCCGGCTGCTCGATGACATCGACGACTACACGGCCCTCCTTGGGATCGGGTCCCTCATCGGGATCGTCGTTCTCCGCCGGATCGCGCCGAAGCTGCCCGGGCCGCTCATCGCGCTCGTCGTCGGCATCGCCCTCTCGACGGCTCTCGACCTTCCCGCGAAGGGCGTCGCCGTGGTCGGCGACGTCACGACCGGCGTCCCCCACCCGGGGATCCCGACGATCCGCTTCGGCGATCTCGTCTTCATCGTCACGGGCGCGTTCGGCATCGTCTTCCTGGCCTTGGCCGAGTCGATCGGCGCGGCCCGCTCGTTCGCGACGCGGCATGGGTACCGGATCGATCCCGACCAGGAGCTGGTCGCACTCGGCGCGTCCAATCTTGCGAGCGGCCTGTTCGGTGGCTTCGCCGTCGACGCGAGCCTGTCCCAGTCCGCCACCGGCGAAGCGGCCGGCACCCGGACGCAGGCCTCCTCGCTCGTGACGGCCGCGCTCATCCTCGCCACCGCAGTCGTCCTCGCGCCGCTGTTCCGGAACCTGCCGCTGTCCGTGCTCGCAGCGATCGTCATCGCGTCGGTGCTGAACCTCGTCAACCTCGGCGAGCTCGCGCGCTACTGGGCCTTGAAACGCACCGATTTCCTTCTCGCACTGATCGCTCTCGGAGGCGTGGTCTTCACGACGGCCCTGACCGGCATGGCGATCGCCGTCGCCTTGTCACTCCTCGCGATCCTGTACCAGGCGAGCCGGCCGTACATCGCCGTCCTCGGGCGCATCCCGGGCGAACCACCCGTGTTCGCCGACACCGACCGACACGCGCGCGCGACCGAGGTCGATGGTTTCCTCGTGCTCCGGCCGAACGTCCCGCTGACGTTCGTGAACGCGGAGGTCGCGAAGGATCAGATCGTGGCGCTCATCGCGGCACGACCGGCCGCACCGCGGGCGCTCGTCGTCGATATCGGCGCCACCGCGGACCTCGACGTCGCGACGATCGACATGTTCAGCGCGCTCGTGGTCGAGCTTCGCGGCCTCGGCGTGGAGCTCCGGCTCAGCCAGGTCCGGGGGTCGGTCCGCGACCGGATGCGCCGATCCGGGTTGATGGACGCGATCGGCGAGGATCGCTGCTTCCTGTCCGACGACGCAGCGGTCGCTGCGCCGCTATCGGAACCGGCGGCCGCGGTCGCCACGCCGCCCGCCTGACAGGCGGCGCTGCGAGCCCGAGCACAACGGCATCGCTGATCGGGGGCGCGAGCAGCGTCGATGCGACGCGTTGCTCGGTGCCGACGGCGACGCCCGCCGCGACCGCGACGCCGACCACGGCGATCCCGAGCACGAACACATAGCCCGGCGCCGTCGCGCGCCCGACCGCAGCGCGCGGCTCGCCGGGCTTGTGCCACAGCGACGACATGGTCGGTACTCCGATCGGCGGGATGAGCGCTCCGAGCCAGAGGCCGGCCGTGAGACCGCCGAGGTGCGCGGCGTTGTCGATCTGCCCGCCGGACGCGAAGCCGAACACGATGTTGATGATCACGAGGAACATCAACTGGCTGACGACGCCGCGGCTCTGCCGATCGACCGGGTGATGAAGCCGGCCAGCCGCGAGGAGGACGCCGAACAGTCCGAAGATCGCGCCCGACGCTCCGACCGACGGCACGTCGCCGCCGAAGACGAAACTGGCCGTCGACCCTGCCGCGGCACAGGCGAGGTAGAACACAAGGAACCGCCAGACGCCGTACCAGCGCTCGACGATGGTGCCGGCCAGGTAGAGGGCGTACATGTTGAAGATGAGATGGAGCGGATCCGCCGGCGAGTGGAGCAGCGTGACGGTCCACAGCCGCCAATACTCCCCCGCCGCGACGGCCGGCTTGTCGAGCTGGAGCAGGTCGTAGAGGAACGCGCCCTCGCTCGAGAGCATGGCCGTCAGCGAGATGACGCTCGTCACCGCGATGAGCACGAGCGTCGCCGAGATCCGCGGGCCATCGCCGCGGCCCTTTGCGAAATATCGGCCCGCCGCTCTGGTGTCGCCCGTCTCCTTGGTGAGCCAGCCGAGTCGATTGGCGATCTCGGCCTTGTCCTCGAGAGGCGCTCGCCGGTCAGCCTCGCGATACGCGGTGATCGCGCCGCGAAGATCGCCGTCGCGGACGCGCGCCGCGGCGACGTTGCGCCAGGCCGTGTATGTCGATGGCGTCTCGGGAAGCTGGAGGACCGCCTCCCAGCTCGCGACCGCGGCCATCTCGTCGTTCAGTCGGTAGTGCGCTTCACCGAGCCCCACGAGGGCGGCTGCCGTGATGGTCGGGTCATCGAACCCGACGACGCGCGAGAAGTTCTGCCCTGCTTCCGCGAAATCGCCCGAGGTGAGGAGCTCGCTGCCGCGCTCGAGGAATGCCAGCGCCGTCTCGCGGGTCAGCCGACCGGGCTCCGTCCGATCGGGCGGTGGTGCCGGCGGCCGGGCGTCGTCCATCGACCGGACGATACTAGACTGCCCCCATGTGCGGACGGTTCACGCAGCAACGCCCGGCGTCGGAGCTGGCCGAGATCTTCGGCGCGGAACCGCTGGCCGACGACCTCGGTGGCCATTTCAACGTGGCACCGACCGACGAGGCGTCCGTCGTCGTCCAGCGTGATGAACGGCGCGCCATCACCTCGTATCGCTGGGGACTCATCCCTCACTGGGCGAGCGACGCCAAGGTCGGCTCTCGCATGTTCAATGCCCGTGCCGAGACCGTCACGACGAGTCCAGCGTTCCGTGATGCGTTCGCGCGGAAGCGGTGTCTCGTGCCGGTCGACTCGTTCTACGAGTGGAAGCGCGAAGGGACGATCCGCCAGCCGTATCGCGTCGTCCGGCGCGACGGCATGCCGCTCGCGCTCGCCGGTCTGTGGGCCGGCTGGCGCGACCCCGCCACCGAGATCGTTCGGCGGACCTTCACGATCCTGACCACGACGCCGAACGATGCCCTGGCCGACCTGCACGACCGGATGCCGGTCGTCGTCTCGAAGGATGCCTGGGCTCGCTGGCTTGATCCGGCCGCGGCCGACCCGTCGGAGCTGCTCGGTCTGCTGGCGCCGAACGAGGAGGTCGACCTCGACGTCTATGCAGTCGAGCGGTTCGTCAACGACGTGCGGCGAGACGGCCCCGAGCTGATCGAGCCGCTGCGCGTGGCGCCTCCGCAACCTGCGATCTTCGACGCTGTCTGATCGGGCGCCGACTCGTCGTCAGTCGCCCGGGACCTCTGCCCAGCCGTCCGCTCCGACCGCGGCGCGGAACGCCTCCTCGGGCTCGGTGCCACTCCCGAGCGCGGCCGCGAACGAGCCCACGAGGTCCGCGAACACGCCGTCGGGATCGCCGTCCGGTGCCTCGAACGCGATGACATCCGCGGGCAGCGCGTCGACAGTGGTGGATCCGGGCGCGACGATGAGGATCATCCGCGCGCCGGCCCATTCGGCCGCGTCTGCCACCACTGCGACGAGCTCAGGTGCCGCTGGTTCGGCGACGACGACCACTTCGAATGTCGTGAGGTAGCGCAGACCCAGGTCGATGTCGGCGGCGTCGATCGCCGGACCGGACACGTCCTGCGGCAAGGGTTCCGCGGCGGCATCGTCCGCGTCCGGCTGTTCGAGCGGGGTCGCGTGCGTCGCGTCGCGGAGGAGGGCGACGTGACCGACGGCGCCACGCGCGAGGTCGAGGACGATGCTGTCGGCCGTCGCGTCGTCCCCGGTCTTGCCGACGATCTGGACGGATCCACCGGCGCGCGCCGCGGCCAGCGCGATGCGCGACGACATCCCCGCAGCCGAGATCTCGCCATCGCGCATCCGGCCGACAGGAGATCCGATCACGACGATCACAGTGCGAAGCCAACCCGTCGAGGACGGGATAGTGTCAGCCCGGAGCCATCCCTCCACGCCGCACCCGCCGCCGTCGTCGGAGCCACCGCCGCCACCGCCACAACGACCACCGTGG
>JBJMNA010000234.1:0-12439 GCA_045804485.1 Chloroflexota bacterium | reverse complement strand
GGAACGTATCTCCGCCGCGAGGTTGCGGCGCTCGGCGGCCGGCTCGCCGGGTTCTACGCGTGTCCGCACCTGCCGGGCGGCACGGTCGATGCCTTCGCGGTCGAGTGCACCTGCCGCAAGCCGGCGCCCGGCCTCATCCAGCGCGCGGCAGACGAGATCGGCGCCGACCCCCGCCGGAGCTGGTTCATCGGCGACACGTGGATGGACGTCGCCGCCGGCGCCGCGGCGGGTTGCCGCACGATCCTCGTCGGTCCCGAGCATCGAGACCGCCCGGGGCATCCCGCGGACGTCGTCGCCGATGCCGCCGTGCCCGACCTCCTGGCGGCCGCGCACGTGATCCTCGCCGCGCACGAGTCCGACGACGGAGAGGCGCCGGCGTCGCGACCCACCCTCGCCGGCCGTCCGGGGGAGCTGGTGCGATGAGCCGGGCGCTGCTCGACGCGATCGATGCCATGGCCGGCCGGCGCGTGCTCGTCGTCGGCGAGGCGATGCTCGACACCTACCTCATCGGTACCTCGACGCGGCTGAGTCGCGAGGCGCCGGTCCCGGTCGTGGCGGTCGAGGAGCGGGTCGATGCGGCGGGCGGGGCCGCCAACAGCGCCGCGAACCTGCGGGCCCTCGGAGCCCGCGTCGAGTTCCTGTCGGTCATCGGCATGGACGACGAGGCCGATCGGCTCCGCGCGACCCTCCGGGCGGCGCGCGTCCCCGATCACGACGTCCTCAGTGCTCCGGGCCGGCGAACACTGGCCAAGCAGCGCGTCCTCGCCGGCGACCAGATGCTCGTCCGCTTCGACAGCGGCACGACGGGGCCACTGCCCGCTGACATCGAGGACGAGTTCATCGCGCGCCTCCGCGGCGCGATCCCGGGCGTCGATGCGGTCCTCGTGTCGGATTACGGCTACGGGATCTTCGGTGGACGGGTCTCGGCGGCGCTCCGGCAGGCGCTGGACGCCGACCCGACGATCGTCGTGGTCGACGCCCGCGATCCCGCGGTCCACCGGCGGCTCGCGCCGACCGCGGTCAAGCCGAACTATGCCGAGGCCGTCCGACTCCTCGGCGAGCAGGAGCTGACGGACCCAGAGACTCGGGCGCGACAGATCGTCGCGGGCGGGCAGGTGCTCCACGACCGGACCGGTGCGCGGGTCGTCGCGGTCACCCTCGATGAGTCGGGGGCCGTGATCCTCGAGCAGGGCCGCGAGCCGTACCGGACGTACGCCCGGCCGCGGCGGAACGAACGAGCCTGCGGGGCGGGCGACACCTATGCCTCGACCATGGCGCTGGCGCTGTCGGCGAAGACGCCTGTCCCGATCGCAGCCGAGCTCGCGGCCGCGTCGGCGAGCGTCGTCGTCGGTCGGAGCGGGACGGCCGTCTGCTCGGTCGCTGACCTCGCCGCGGCCGTGGGACGGACGTCGAAGCGCCTCGGGTCGGCAGATATGCTCCGTGACCGGATCGCGTTCCTCCGCACCCAGGGCCAGCGGATCGTCTTCACGAATGGCTGCTTCGACCTCCTCCATCGCGGCCACGTCACCTATCTCAACCGAGCCAAGGCGCTCGGGGATGTCCTCATCGTCGGAGTCAACGGCGACGAGAGCGTTCGTCGGCTCAAGGGCTCGGGCCGGCCGCTCAACGGCCTCGACGATCGGCTCGGCGTGCTCGAGGCCCTCAGCTGCATCGACCATGTCATCGCGTTCGACGAGGCGACGCCGGAGCGACTGATCGACATCGTCCGGCCGGACGTCTACGTCAAGGGCGGCGATTACACGCTCGAGCGGCTGCCAGAGGTGCCTCAGGTCGAGCGATACGGCGGGCACGTCCGGATCCTGCCGTACGTCGACGACCACTCGACGACGGGACTGATCGCCCGGATGCACGAGCCGACAGCCGACTCCGGCGCGACGCCGCGACGGACGCCGGCGAGCGCTCGGGCTGGGGACCGCCGATGACGACCGCGCAGGTGAGCCGGATCGCGCGCTGGGCGGATGCCCGACGGATTCTCGTGGTCCGCCTCGACGGCCTCGGCGACGTGCTCATGACGACGCCCGCGATCCGCGCCCTCGCGGGGGCGGGACGACCGGCTCGGCGGGAGATCACGCTCCTGACGTCACCCGCCGGTGCCGCGCTGACGCCACTGTTGCCCGAGGTCGACGCGACGATCGTCGCGGAGCCGCCATGGCTGAAGCCGGGCGAAGGATCCCACCGCCCGGCGGACCAGGACGCGGCAGACATCGAGCTCCTCGCGGAGCGGCTGCGCGAGGGTCGGTTCGATGGCGCGGTGATCTGCACCGTGCAGAGTCAGAGCGCGCTACCGAGCGCGATGCTGTGCCTCATGGCAGGGATCCCGTTGCGACTCGCGCATGCTCGCGAGAACCCGTACCGCCTGCTGACCGACTGGATCCCGGACCCGGAGCCACTCGCGCCGGTCCGCCACGAGGTTCGTCGCCAGCTCGACCTCGTCGCGGCCGTCGGCGCGACGATCGAAGACGAGCACCTGTCCGTCCGCGTTCCGCCCGCGGCCTCTCGTTTGATCCGCGAGCTCCTGCCGGCGATGGGCATCGAGCCCGGCGACCGCTGGGTCGTCGTCCACCCCGGCGCGTCGGCCCCGTCACGACGCTATCCGATCGAGGCGTTCGCACGGGTGGTGGCTGCGCTCGTGCACGAGCACGACGTCCGCGTCGTGCTCGCTGGCGGTCCGGACGACATGGAGGCCGTGGCCGAGTTGCAAGCCGCGGGCCGCCCGGGTTCCGTGCCGGTCGCTGGTGTCCTGGACCTAGCGCATCTCGCGGCGCTCCTCGCGGTCGCGCCCGTCTTCATCGGCAACAACTCGGGGCCTGCCCACCTCGCCGCCGCTGTCGGGACACCCGTCGTCGACCTGTACGCGCTCACGAACCTCCAGCACGCGCCATGGGGAGTCCCGTCGCGCGTCCTCGCCCACGACGTGCCGTGCAAGGGTTGTCGGAAGAGCGTGTGCCCGGTAGGGCATCACGCGTGTCTCCGCGGGGTCGCACCGGCGAGCGTCGTCGCGGCGGCGCTGGCGCTGTTGGCCCGGGCGCCTTCGGGGACGTTCGACGCCGGCGCGCGACCGCCAGCCGGCATCCTGCCGGGGATGGAGCCCCTTCGCTCGTGAGCGACGTCGCGGCCGTCGACGTGCTCATCCCGACCTACCGCCGGCCGGCGGCGTTGGCGGTGACCCTGACGAGCCTCGTCGGGCAGAGTCACGGGCCTCTTCGGGTCGTCATCTCGAGTCAGAGCCCGGAGCCAGAGCCGATCCTCTCCGATGAGGCGCTCGCTGTGACGCGCGTGCTGCGCGCCCAGGGCCGCGAGGTCGAGGCCGTCCGCCATCTGCCTCGACGCGGAATGGCAGAGCACCGGCAGTCGCTCCTCGACCGGGCGACCGCACGATACGCGCTGTTCCTCGACGACGACGTGATCCTCGAACCCGACCTCGTCGAGCGTCTTGTCCGTTCCATCGAGGCCGCCGATTGCGGGTTCATCGGCTCCGCGCTCGTCGGTCTGAGCTTCGACGGCGACCAGCGTCCCGACGAGGAAGCGGTCGAGTTCTGGGATGGTCCGGTGACGCCCGAGGTCGTCCGGCCGGGTACGGCCGCCTGGGATCGCCACCGGCTGCACAACGCGGCCAACCTGTACCACCTCCGTCGCCGTCTCGGAGCGGGGACGAACCGGCTCTATCGCGTCGCATGGATCGGCGGGTGCGTCCTGTTCGACACGGCGCGGCTTCGGGAGGCGGGCGGTTTCGGGTTCTGGACGGAGCTGCCACCCGAGCACGCCGGCGAGGACGTCGAGGCGCAGCTCCGGGTCGCCGCCCGCTGGGGTGGCGCAGGCCTCTTTCCGTCGGGCGCGTACCACCAGGAGATCCCGACGACGATCCCGGACCGGCAGGTGGACGCGCCGCACGTGCTTGCCCGTCCTGCGTGATCGCAGAACGGACGACTCCGATCGGGGCGATCGTGCCCGATGTGGCACGGATCGGTGTCCTGCGCGGCAACGCGCTCGGCGACCTCGTCGTCGCGCTGCCTGCGCTCGACGCCCTCCGCCACGCCTACCCGAAGGCCGAGATCACGCTCTTCGGACGCGCCCATCATCAGGCGCTGCTCGGCGGCGGTCGGCCGTCGCCGGTGGACCGCGTGGTCGTCCTGCCGAACGGCGCCATCGGCGACGAACCAGGGCCAGGACCGGAGCCCGGGTTCGACCGTGCGGCGCTGCTGGCGTCGTTCGCCGCGGACGAGTACGACGTGGCGATCCAGTTGCACGGCGGCGGCCGCAACTCGAACGCGTTCATCCGCGGCCTCTCCCCGCGACTGACGGTCGGCAGCCGGACGCCCGATGCGCCGGCGCTCGATCGATGGGTCCCGTACGAGCGCTTTCAGTGGGAGATCGGGCGGTATCTCGAGGTCGTCGCCCTGATCGGGGCTCGGCCGCGAGAGCTCGAGCCACGGCTGACCGTGACCGCCGACGATCTATCCGGGGCTGTCGCGGCCCTGCCGGGCCTGGGTGATGGGCGCTACGTCGTGCTCCACCCGGGCGCCACGGATCCCCGGAGGCGTTGGCCCGTCGAGCGGTTCGCGGATGTGGCGCGGGCATGCCAGGCACATGGTCTGCAGGTGGTCATCACCGGGACGCCGGACGAGCGGGAACTCACGGCAGCACTGGCCGAGGCCGCCAACGACGGGGCCTCCGGGACGCTCGTCGCCGATCGGTTGTCGCTGCCCGCGCTGCTCGGGTTGCTCGCCGGAGCCGATCTCGTCGTGTCAAATGACACCGGCCCGCTGCATGTCGCGATGGCGGCGGGTACCCGCACCGTCGGGCTGTTCTGGGTGGGGAACCTCATCAACGCTGGCCCGCTGACGCGCACTCGGAATCGTCCCCACATCTCATGGCGCGTCACGTGTCCCAGGTGTGGTGTATCAGCGACCGCGCCACGCTGCGTGCACGACGATGCGTGGGTCGATGACATCGCGACGGATGCGGTCGTCGCGAGCGTCGAGGCACTCCTCGAGGACGTGGCCCGGACGGCCGGCTGATCTCCATGAGGAGTCGTTCCAGCAGCACCGGCGACCGATCCTGACCTCTGTCGCTTTCTCGAAACGAACCCGGCAGTGGCGCTCATGCTCATCGGAGTGGGCTCCGTCCATCCTGACGGTCATGGATCTCGCATGGGATCAGGTCACGGTCGCCGCGCGCCTCCTGCTCGCGGCGGTTCTGGGCGCCCTGATCGGTCTCGAGCGCGAGATGCATGGCCATCCCGCCGGGATGCGCACGCATCTTCTTGTCTCCATGGGATCGGCGCTCTTTACCGCGCTGTCGATCTACGGCTTCACGTCGGCCGCCGGCGGCGAGAACGTCGACCCCACCCGGATCGCTGCTCAGATCGTCACCGGCATCGGCTTCCTCGGAGCGGGCGCGATCATCCACTACGGAACGTCCGTCCGTGGCCTGACGACCGCCGGGAGCCTCTGGGCGACCGCCGCCATCGGCATGGCGGCTGGATCCGGGCAAGCGCTCATCGCGCTCGTTGCCTGCGCGATCGTTCTGTTCTCTCTCTGGCCGCTGAACTGGCTCGTCGAGCGCCTGCACGTCCATTCGGACGAGACGATCCGACTCCGATTGCGCGTCCGCGGGCTTGAACCGCTCGGCGCTGTGACGAACGAGTTCGCCAAGATGCACGTCGAGATCGCCGAAGTCCGAAGTGAACGGACGGCGAAGAATCGGTACGCCGTCGAGCTCGACGTTCGCCCCCCGGCCGGGACGCCCGCCGACGGCCTCATCGCCCACATCAACGGCATTCCGGACGTGGAGTTCGTCGAAGCGGCAGGGTGACGACGCCGCGCATGACCATCCGCTTGACGCGGCTGGTACCGTTCTGTAACCGGTACCATGAAACCGGTTTCAGGAGGTCTGCCGCGTGGCACGGAAGGCAGTCACCATCCGGGATGTCGCTCGCCACGCCGGCGTCAGCGTCGCGACGACATCACGCGTCCTGAATGGCAAGGACGTGGTCAACGCGCAAACGCGCACCCGGATCCTGAACGTCATGGAAGAGCTCGGTTTCGCGCCGAGCCCGGCAGCCAGGCGGCTGAGCCTCGGCCGGACCCATACGATCGGCGTCATCGTCTCGTTCCTCACAAGGCCCCAGGCGGCGGAGCGCCTCAGGGGCGTCGACGCCGTTCTCACCGACAGTGAGTTCGACCTCGTCATCTACAACGTCGAATCAGTGCAGAAGCGCGATCACTATCTCGGCACGCTTGCCCAGTCGCAGCGCACCGACGGGCTTCTCGTCATGTCGCTCCCGCCCGTCGATGCGGCCGTCCCGACACTGCTTCGAAGCCCGGTCCCGGTCGTCTTCATCGACGTCCATACGCCGTCGGTCGAGGCGATGCCACGCGTGGTCGGGGATGACGCCGCCGGCGGGGCGATCGCTGCCCGACACCTGCTCGACCTCGGTCACACGGAGATCGGGTTCATCGGCGATGCGGTCGCCGATCCGTTCGGCTTCACCTCGAGCCGCGACCGAGAAGCTGGACTCATCCGCGCTCTCGCGGAGGCCGGGATCGTGATCCCGCCGGAATGGATCGGTCACGGCGCGCACGGTCGGTACGAGGCGCGTGACCTCGCCCGCCGGATGCTCACCGCCGAGCACCGGCCGAGCGCGATCTTCACGGCCAGCGACACGCAGGCTCTGGGCGTCATCGCCGCCGCCCGGGACCTCGGTCTGCACGTGCCGGACGACCTGTCGGTGATCGGCTACGACGACATCGAGGCGGCGGACTACGTCGGCCTCTCGACCGTCCGGCAGCAGCTGCTCGAGTCAGGCCGTCGCGGCGCGGAGGTGCTCCTCGCGGAGATCGACAGCCGGTCCGAGCGTCTCCCGGTGGTCCACCTGGCACCGGAGCTCGTGGTCCGGGCAACGACAGCGCGTCCGAAGGAGGGCCGTGGATGACGGCGGCACGACGGGCGGTGGACCGCATCGCTCACCCATTCGCGACACGATTGGAGGAGGAGTCTTCATGATCGACTTCAACATGAGGCACGTGGGACGGGCGCTGTCGCCCCGACCGATCGCGGCGTTCGTGGTCGCAGCCCTGGTGTTCGCCGCGTGCTCGGCGCCCGGGTCGTCCACCGCGCCTTCGCCGTCGGCAGCTGCGACGACCGCACCGGTTTCGGCCGCGCCATCTGCCGTGGCGAGCAGCGAGGCGCCGAGCGCGGCGGCATCCTCAAGCGCGGCCGCAGCCGCCGGCCCGACCTGCGGCACCGACCCCGTCGTCCTCAACGCCTATTTCGAGACGGGTTTCGACCTCCCGTTCAAGCTCTCGGAAGAGTTCACGAAGCAGTACCCGAACGTCACCTGGAAGATTTCCCAGGACCAGTTCACGAACCTGATGAGCTCGACGCCACGGCTCCTGTCCGGTGATAACCCGCCCGACCTGATCCGCCTGCCGTCGATGGTGTCGCTCGTCAAGGACGGGCTCCTGAAGAACCTCGACGACTACGCGACAGCCTTCGGGTGGGACAAGTTCCCGGCCGCTCAGCTCGCGCAGAATCGCGTCGGGACCGATGGGACCCGCGGCTCAGGCTCGCTCTACGCGATGGGCCTGAACTACAGCCTGACCGGTGTCTTCTATAACAAGAAGCTGGCACAGCAGATCGGCATGACCGAGCCGCCGAAGACCGTGGCCGAGTTCGAGGACCTCCTCGCCAAGGCCAAGGCCGCCAACCTCCAGCCGATCATGCAGTGGAATGCCACCGCCAGCGGTGGCGGCCTCGCGTTCCCGCTCCAGAATCTCATGGCCGCCTACGGGCCGACCCAGCCGATCAACGATTGGATCTTCCAGAAGTCCGGCGCGACGATCGACACCCCGACCAACCTGACGGCCGCCCAGCATCTCGAGCAGTGGGTGAAGGCCGGCTATTTCCCGAAGGACGCGAACGCGATCGAGTACGCGGACGCGAACTCCCGCTTCGGCAAGGGCCAAGGCGTGTTCATGTTCAATGGTGACTGGCAGAACGCGGTCTACGACAAGGACCTGTCGGGGAACGTCGGGTTCTTCGTCTTCCCGCCCGCTGAGGCCGCAGGCACGCAGGCTGCGATGTCTGCGCCGCTGACCTACGGCATCGCCAACACCGCGAAGAACGCCGACTGCGCGGCGGCGTTCTTCAACTGGGTCGCCACCAACGACAAGGCCCGGCAGATCGACGTCGCCGTCGGCGGCTCGAACCCGGGCGGTCCGACCGACCTTCCGGTCCCGCCGGCCGCAGCGGGCTCGGTGACGAACGACACGTTGTCCGCCGGCGCGGGCGTCGCCAAGGACAACGGCGCGATGGACTTCATCGCCAACGCGACAGGGTCCATCTTCGCCCAGGGCTGGACGCCGGAGCTCCAGAAGCTGATCGGGGGCAAGACCGACGCGGCTGGCCTCCTCAAGTCCGTCCAGGCGGAGTACGAGAAGGAACTCGCCAGTTGAGAGACGCCGCCGACGAGGCCAGGCCGCCGCAGGCGCTAAACGCAGCATCTGCCACGGACGCTCGCCGGCGGCTCGCCCGGCGGATCCCCTTCTCGGGGATCCGCCGTCAGACCATCGTCGGCTGGTTGTTCGTGCTGCCGGCGCTCGCCATGTACGCCATGTTCGTACTCCGGCCGCTGGCGCTCACGGTCCAGTACTCGCTCTACCGCTGGGACGGGGTCGGGCCCTCGACCTGGGTCGGGCTCGCCAACTACGCCGCCGTCCTCAGCGAGCCGAAGCTCGTCGAGACGTTGTTCAACGCATTCCGGCTGGTCATCTTCTACAGCCTCATCCCCGTCGCGCTCGGACTCGTGACGGCGAGCGTCATCCACCGCGTCGCGGCCGGTCGCCTCGGGACCGTGTCGCGGACCGTCCTGTTCCTGCCGCAGGTCATCCCGCTCGTCGCGGCCGGAATCATCTGGGGCCGTCTGCTGTCGCTGAACGGTGTCGTCAACCAGGTGCTGGGCGCCGTCGGCCTCGGTGACATCACCCGGGCGTGGCTGGGCGACTTCGATTTCGCCCTGCCGGCGGTCGGGATCATCGGGATCTGGGTCCTGCTGGGTTTCTGCACAGTTCTGCTGCTCACGGGAATGGGCCGGATCGATCGCGGGCTGTTCGAATCCGCGCGGATCGACGGAGCGGGCTGGTTCGCGGAGTTCATCAACGTCACGGTGCCGAGCCTCCGCTATGAGATCGGTGTGTGCATCACGGTCACCGTCATCGCCGCGCTCGCGGCGTTCGACATCGTCTACGTCTCGACCGGCGGCGGCCCGGGCAATGCGACCGCCGTGCCGGGGATCCAGATCTACATCCTCGCGTTCCTGCAGCGCCAGGTCGGGCTGGCCTCCGCGCTTGCCGTGGTCCTGGTGATCCTCGTCCTCATCGTGATCCTGCCCGTCCAGCGGCTGACCCGCGGGAGCGACCGATGAGGGTCGGCCGGCGTGAGGAGTACACGGGCTGGGTCTTCCTGGCCGTCCTGATCGCGATCACGATCATCCCGTTCGTCAGCATCTTCACGACCGCGCTCTATCCGTCCGGGAGCGTTCCACCCGGCCTGTCGATCCCGCCCGACCCCCAGTGGGGCAACTTCATCGAGGCGTTCAACGTCGCCAACATGGCGGCCCTCCTCGCGTCGAGCATCTTCATCGTCCTCGCCGTCGTGCCGATCTCGCTCGTCATCTCGACGATGGCCGGGTTCGCGATCGGTGCGCTCCGGATCCCCGGCGGTGGCTTGCTCCTGCTGCTGTTCGTGTTCGGGCTGACGCTCCCGTTCGAGGGGATCATCACGCCCCTCTACGTCCTTGCCCGGCAGCTCGGCATCCTCAACACGCGGCTGGCGATCGTCCTGCCGCTCATCGGGCTATTCATGCCGTTCGCCGTGTTCTGGATGCGCGCGCACTTCGTCAACATGCCGAGCGAGATCTCGGAGGCCGCGAAGGTCGATGGAGCCGACACGTGGGCCCTGTTCTGGCGCATCCACGTCCCGCTCGCCCGCGCCCCGATGGCGTCGCTCGGGATCCTGATGTCGGTCTGGGCGTGGAACCAGTTCCTGCTCGCGCTGGTCCTCGTCGAGGACCCGACACAACGCACGATGGCCGGGGCGCTCGGCGCTTTCCAGGGCCACTATGCGACCGACATCCCGCTCCTGAGTGCTGGCACCATCATCATCCTGGTGCCGACCCTGCTCGTCTTCATCGTCTTCCAGCGCCAGGTCATCGCGGCGCTCCTCCAGGGCTCAGTGAAGGGCTGACGACGCCGCGCATGACCCCGACCATCGAACCGCGGCCACAGCTCCTGACCTATCCGGATTCGCTCGGCGGCGACCTGCGCGCTCTCGGCGACCTCCTCGACGGTCCGCTGGACGGCGTCTTCCATGGCGTCCACGTGCTGCCGCCCTTCCCGTCGTCGGGCGATCGCGGGTTCGCGCCGCTGACCCACGACCGGATCGATCCGCGGTTCGGCGACTGGGAGGACATCAGCAGGATCGCCGAGAGCCATGACGTCCTCCTCGACCTGGTCGTCAACCACATCTCCCGCCAGAGCGAGGAGTTCCGGGACTTCCAGCACCACGGCCGCGCATCGGCCTACGCCGATCTCTTCATCACGCTCGACAAGATCTGGCCGGATGGGCAGCCGTCGGCGCCCGACGTCGCGCGGATCTTTCTGCGCAAACCCGACGCTCCGTTCTCGAACGTGACCATCGAGGACTCCGGACGGCAGGAGCGGATCTGGACGTCCTTCGGGACGGCCGACTGGTCCGAGCAGATCGACCTCGACGTGGGGTCGCCGATGACCCGCGACCTGATCACCCGCTGGCTGCGCCAGTTCGCGGAGCGCGGCGTGAGGATCGTTCGGCTCGACGCCGTGGGCTACGTCATCAAGAAGCCGGGCACGACGTGCTTCATGGTCGAGCCCGAGATCTACGAGTTCCTTGCCTGGGTGACCGCTGTCGGCGACTCGTTCGGACTGGCCGTCCTGCCCGAGGTGCACGACACCTATTCGACCCACCAACGGCTGTCCGAGCACGGGTTCTGGACGTACGACTTCGTCCTCCCGGGTCTGCTGCTCCACGCCTTCGAAACGGGCGGGGCGCGCCGTCTCGTCGACCATCTACGGACGTCGCCGAAGCGGCAGTTCACGAACCTCGACTGCCACGACGGCATCCCCGTCCGACCGGATCTCGATGGGCTCCTGACGCCTCGGGAGATGGCGGAGCTCGCGGACCGGGTCCGGGCCAAGGGCGGCAACGTCAACCGGATCCTGTCCGACGAGCATGCGGAAGCGGGTGACGTCCACCAGCTCAACTGCACCTACTACTCCGCGCTCGACGAGGACGATGACCGGTATCTGGCCGCGCGGGCGATCCAGCTGTTCGCGCCTGGCGTCCCGCAGATCTACTACGTCGGGCTCCTCGCGGGCGCCAACGACCACGAGGCCGTCGCCCGGAGCGGCGAGGGTCGTGCCATCAACCGTCACGACTACACGTCGGCCGAGATCGACGAGTCGCTGCGCCGGCCGGTGGTTCGCGGCGTCATCGATCTCGTCCGGCTCCGCAACATCCACCCCGCATTCGGGGGAGACCTCGACGTCGACGCCGACGACGACCGTTCGGTCCGGCTCGCCTGGCGTTTCGGAACCCACGCCGTGGCACTGGACGTCGACTTCGCGGCGGGCACGGCAGTGCTGACGGATGGCCCTCACGCCGAACCGCTGTCGCGCTGGACCCCATCGCTTCGCGCGGACCTCGTCTGACGAGTCCTCAGAGGATGCAGCCGCGGGTCGCCCTCCGGACCGCTGTCGATTCCGAGCGGTCCCGTTCGTCGTCCTTTCAGACCGGCGACATGTGATCGCCGGGTGACCAACGCCGCGGCCGAGCGACGCCGCGGCACGGAGGGCGATCGACATGGCCAATTTCCTGCTCACGTTCCACGGCGGCAGCATGCCGGAGACCAAAGAGGAGCAAGACCAGGTGATGGGGGCCTGGACGAGCTGGTTCGGCGAGCTCGGTGATGCCCTGGTCGACGGAGGCAATCCGATCTCCGGGGCCAAGGCGATCTCCCCAGACGGGTCGGTCATGGATGCGACTTCCGCACCGAGCGGCTACTCGATCATCAAGGCCGATGACCTGGATCAGGCCGTGACGCTCTCCAAGGGCTGCCCGGTGCTGGCGGGCGGGGCCGTGGTCGTCGTGTCCGAGACGTTCCCCGTCATGTAGGCGCCCCCGTCGGACGGCCGGGACCGGCGGTAAGCGTCGCGTGCCCGCTTATCGACCCCCTCGATTGGCCCGGTCGCCGGCACCCGACAGAGACGGTCTGCGGTGTGAAGACGATGGATGCCGAAGTCCCCGCGAGCGAGCGGTTGAGGAGCATCCTCGAGGCGACGCCAGCTTGATTTGTGATGTGGTTTGTTTTGGGATTTAGTTT
>JBJMNA010000233.1:0-2804 GCA_045804485.1 Chloroflexota bacterium | reverse complement strand
GACGGTGCGCGGCTCGTGATCCCGGTCGGTCCGCATGATCGCCAGATCCTGACCGTCGTGACCCGCCACGGAGACGAGTGGGACGAACGCACCGACGGCTACTGCGTCTTCGTCCCGCTGATCGGCGCCGGCGGGTGGGCCGGCTGACCGCTCGGTATACTCGGCCCGCCATGACCCACGTCTTCGTCGCGCCGCATCCGGACGACGTCGCGCTCTCGTGCGGCGGCCTCCTCGCCAGCCTCCGCGAGCTTGGTCAGACCGTGACGATCATCACCGTCTTCTCGGGGGATGGGTCGTCCGACAACCTCACGCCGTACCAGCGCGAGGCGCTCGGTTTCGGTTCGAAGGCGCTCTGGCCCAATACCGAAGCCTTCAACCGGGCGGACATCGCCGCCGACTGGCCGACCGCCGCGCTCGTTCCGGCGTGGGCCGCCGAAACGGAGCGTCTCGACGCGACCCAGACCGACGCCGACCAGGCGGCCAAGCGCTTCTGGCAGCGCTCGTCGTGGTATCGGCGCGCCAGCATCCGGAACGAATCGTTGGCCGATCAGCCGGTCGCGGACGACTTCCCGACCCAGGGCGCATTCCATACCGACGATGTGGTCGATGCCGCAGCAGCCGGCGATCTGATGGCCCGCAGGCGCCTCGAGGACGAGCGCTTCGCGTACTTCGCGGAGGCGTCGATCGTCTTCCTCGACCTGCCGGACGCCGTCTTCCGCGGCTATGAGGGCGACGACGAGCTGCTCGGCTCGCCGCGCGTCGACGATGACACTCCGGTCGAGATCCTCCGCCGGGAGATCGCCCGGCTCGAGCCGCAGAAGGTCTATCTGCCGCTCGGCGTCGGTGGTCATGTCGATCATCAGTTGTGCCGCGATGTCGGCATCCGGATGCTCCAGGAAGGCCGCCGCTGGGTCATGCCTGGCCCTGACTACGCGGGCATCGTCACGTTCTACGAGGACTTCCCGTATGCCTGGTGGAACGATTTCCGCAGCATCGACGACCTGCCGGGTCGACCGCTCGCCGATCTTCCTGCCGACGTCGGCGTGATCGCGGAGTTCGCGGACATCACGGACCAGCTCGAGAAGAAGATCATGGGCATCAGCCTCTACGAGAGCCAGATCGAGCGCCTTTTCGACAGCACACGGGAGATGGCGGACGCCACGCGGTCGTATGGCGTCGCGATGGCGCAGCTCGGCGACGTCGACGGCCACGCCGAGCGGTACTGGGCGTCCGGCCGCGTCTGACCGGATGTCCGTCGAGGCGGCCGCGACGCCCGCGACGAACCGACCGCTCCCCGTCCTGATCGCGGCGCTCGCGATCGCGCTCGTCGCCGGGATCGCAATCCGCCTCGTCCTGTTGCCGACGCAGGGACTCCGCGGCGACCTCGACCAGTTCGTGCTGTGGGTCCATGGCATCGCGGTCGGCGGTCTCGGGAACGCCTACGACCAGAACCTGTCGTTCCCGCCGGTGATGGCTTACCTGTGGGGGTTGCTCGCGGCGATCCAGCCGGCGTTCCAGACGGTCACCGACGCGTCCGACCCGGGGATCAGGGCGTTGATGAAGCTGCCTGCCTCGCTCGCCGACATCGGCCTCGCTCTCCTGGCGCTCTACGCACTGCGAGATCGGCTCGCGTGGGGAGTGGCTGCAGCCGTCGCGATCCTGCTCGTTCCCGCCGTCTTCGACATCAGCGCCTGGTGGGGCCAATACGAGAGCATCTACCTGCTGTTCGCGCTGACAGCCGTCGTCTTCGCGCTCGAGGACCGAAACGCGCTCGCCGCAGCTGCACTCGCACTCGCGCTGATGACGAAGCCGCAGGCGATCCCGTTCGTGATCCCATTCGCCGCCTGGTTCTGGGCACGCGGCGGGGTTCGTGGGTTCGTCACCGCCGCCGTCGTCGGCCTCGGCGTCATCGTCGTCGTGTGGCTCCCGTTCATCCCGGCAGACGGCCCGGCGAACTACCTCAGGAACCTTGCCGAGTACCAAGGCGACATCTTCGCGATCCTCTCCCTCCGGGCGTGGAACCTGTGGTGGCTGGTCCAGGGCGCGATCGGGGGCGGCGAGTTCGTCGCCGACGACAACGCGATCCTTGGGCCGATCACCTTCCGCCACCTCGGGTACGCGCTCACGGCGCTGTTCGAGCTCGTGATCTTCATCGCGGTCCTGCGCGATGCCCGGCCACGGACCCTCATCCTGGGCCTCGCGGCCTCGACGCTCGTCGCGTTCTGCTTCCTGACCTCGATGCACGAACGCTACGCGTATGGGGCGCTGATCTTCCTGATGCTCTTGCTCGTCGAACGCCCCATCCGCGCTCTCGCTGCCGGTTTCGCGGTCGTGTTCACGCTGAATCTTCTGGCCGCGGTCCCACCAACGCCGACGATCGGAGAGGCGCTGCCCGTGGCGGGGGCGCTCGGTGTGGCAGGGTCGCTCGTGATGATCGGGATCGCGGTCAGCTGTCTGTGGCTGCTTGTCGCGCCGGTTCGGGCGCCGGCAACGACGGTGGCACCGGCGACGCCGGCGGTCGGCCCAGGATCGGCCTGAGCGCGAGCGCCGAGCGGCCTTCGCGTCGGATCTTGATCGCCGCGAGGCACATGACCGCAACTGGCACGAACAACGGCACCGGCAAGGCGAACAGAGCCGCCAGAACGGGACGTCGGATCACCGCCGGCATCGCCATGGCGACGTAGTAGAACTGGGTGGCAGGCCACGCCGCGGGGACCGCGAACCACTCCCCGCCGTCGCGCCGCAGCACCCACAACGCGAAAAGCGTCGGCGGGACGAGGATCGGGATCCGCCAGGCACTGCCG
>JBJMNA010000232.1:0-4853 GCA_045804485.1 Chloroflexota bacterium | reverse complement strand
CCGTCCCCGAGACCCCAGCTCGACGTCGTCCCTGCGGACGCTGGAACGATGCTCGACGCGGTGTCCGTGGCCATGCTCGCCATTATGTCACCGGGCCGCCGCGACCCTGCCGAGGATGCTTCAGGAAGTCGCCGGCACCGCGACCGCCGGTGGCGGCTCCGTGCCGATCGGCCGTTCCAGGGCGACCGCCGCAACCACGGCGAACGGGACGAGCAATGGCTCCAGGAGCACCGTGGCGGCGCATCGGGCGCCGATGGCCATCGGAATCAGGAGACCGATGCCGCGGCGCGGCAAAAGGTCGCGGCGCCGTCCATGGCGATCCCGCTCAGCAGCGGTACTGGGCGATCGGGTAGGACGGCTCGCAGTAGCGGATGTGGAGGTGGTCGTCGTGGCCCGCGAACCGGGTCGTCCGCCCCTCGCGGATCAGCACCGGATCGTTGAAGTAGATGAGCTTGACGTGTCCGGGCGCCGTCGCCCGGATCAGGTCGATCAGGTGCCTGGTCGCTGCCCGGTCGTATGCGCCGGAGCGCCAGTTCGTGCCCCATGTGCACTGGTTCTCGTGCGTGCGGATGGGCCGGACGTCGACGTCGAGCCCGTGCTCGTGGGTCTCGTGCCCGGGGATGTTCCCGCCGTGCTCGAGGCTGACGTCACCGACCGCCACCCGACCGTGGCCGCTTGCGGCGAATGCCATGGCCGCGAGCTCGAGCTGGCCGATGGCATCTCCGGTCCCCCAGTTCGCCCTGCCGTTGCCGACGCTGTAGTCGCACAGGTTCTTCGCGGCCGTGAACGAGGGGTAGTCGAAGTGCCAGATCAGGTTGTGCCAGGTGACGAGACCGACGTTGCCGTTGGCGGTGAGTCCCATGTGCCGCTTGAAGGCGACGACGGCGTTCCGGGTGGCCGACCCGTAGACGCCGTTGACGGTCAATCCCGCCCTCCGCTTGTCGTTGAGCTCGCGCTGGACGACCTTGACCGCCTCGCCCGTGGCTCCCGGCCGCAACGGGACGATGAGCTTCTCCCAGGTCGTCGCGCGGACGACGCCATCAGCCGTGAGCCCCTGCGCGGTCTGGAACGCGACGACCGCCTCGCGGGTCGCCATGCCGAACTTGGCGTCGATCGCTACGGCGACACCGTGCGCACGGAGCAGGCCCTGGATCGCCCGCACGTCGCTGCCGTGATTGCCGAAGCTCAGATTGGGGAACGGCCGGCTCGTGGCCGCCGCAGTCGTGGGCGCCAGCGCGCAGAGAAGGACAGTGGCGAGCACGGCCGGATGAAGTAGCCGGGTGACGGTCGGCATGGCGACAGACTAGCGAATCCGGGAATCAGTTGGCTATCTCGGCGGCCACGCCGTCTCCGAGCGGCGAGGCGGGTCGGCCCCGGCCCGCTGGCAGGTGATCGTCGCGACATCGACGGCGAGGGTGACGGCGTCGTGCAGCGCGGCGAGGTCCGCGAGATCGGCGCGGCCGAGTCCTCGCTCGGTCCACCGCGCGAGAAAAGCCCCGCCGAATGCGTCGCCTGCGCCCACGGTATCGACGATGCGGACGGACGGGACGTCCACTTCCTCCGCTACGTTCGATGTGATGACGAGCACGGGGCGTCCGCCGTCGGTCAGCAGGACGACGCCCGGGCCGCGTTTCGCGAGCGTCCGTGCAGCGTCAATGGGCGACGAGCCCGGGTCGAGATAGGCGAGGTCATCGACGCTGACCTTGACCACGTCGGCGCGCGCCAGCACGCGGTCGAGGCGTGCGAGGTAGCCGGCTCGATCGCGGATCATCGAGGCGCGGCAGTTGGGATCGAGCATCACGACCGTCTTCGGCGAGACGGCGGCCACGCCGTCGGCGAGGGCGGTCGCGGCCGGTTCGAGCACGAGCCCGAGCGTCCCGAGATGGAGCGCAGCCGGTTTCGCTCCAACCGCGCGCGCGACGTCGCCCGCACTGATCTCTGGCGCCGAGGTCTCGGCGGTATGGAACCGGTAGGTGGCAGCACCCGCCGCGTCGAGCTCGGCGATGGCGAGCGTCGTCGGAGCCTCCGTCGTGGCCGTCAGCGAGAGATCCACGCCGTCCGCGATGAGCGCGGCGCGCAGCATCTCGCCGAAGCGGTCGGTCGAGAGGCAGCCAAGGTACGCAACGCCACCGCCCAGCCGCGCGATCGCCCTCGCGGTGTTGAACGGCCCCCCGCCCGGTGTCGCAGCAAGCGTTCCGTCAGGGGCGAGGATGAGGTCGATGAGCGCCTCGCCGGCGACGACGATCATGGGCGGATGGTACGTGCGCGGCGTACCCTCGAACCGACGATGGACCGCCTTACCGACGCGACCGAGCTTCTCGACGGCCCGCTGGACGACCCGGCGACATTGGCCGGCAACCTCCGCGACCTGCGCCTGATCAACGAGCGACTCGGCGGCGTCGACCTGTCCGCGGCGGCCATCGATGCGCTCGCGGCGCATCGACCGGAGCTGTCGCTGCTCGACGTCGGGACCGGCGGTGCCGACATCCCGATCGCGCTCCTGGAGCGCGCGGCGGCGCGCGGCCGTCGGCTGTCGGTCGTCGGCGTCGACAGCCGGGCGGAGGTCCTGGCAGCCGCCGTCGTCGCGCGACCCGAGCTCACCTCGACGGAGGGTCTCGAGCTCCACGTGGGCGACGGCCGGTCGCTCCCCTACCCTGACGGCTCGTTCGACGTCGCGCACTGCTCGCTGGTCGTCCACCACTGCACCCCGGACGAGGCGGTCAGCCTGTTCCGGGAGATGCGTCGTGTCGCGCGGCTTGGCGTCGTCGTCAACGATCTCGACCGGCGCCGGATCGGCTGGATCGGCGCCTGGTTGCTGGGTCACCTCCTCACCCGCAACCGGTACACACGCCACGACGCCCCGCTGTCGGTCCGGCGCGCATATCGCGCTCGCGAGACGGCCGCGATGCTTCGCGCGGCCGGCCTGTCGCCGGTCCGGACGATCCGTGCCTCCGTCAGGCAGCGGTACGCGATCGCCGCGGTCCCGACACCGGCGCCGGATGGCGATGTCCCGCCCGATCCGCAGGGCGCCGGCGAGTGACCGTCGACCGAATCGACGTGGCCGTCGTCGGTGGCGGTCCGGCGGGCGCCGTCCTGGCGGCACGAGTCGCGCGGGCCGGCGTCGCGGTCACGGTCCTCGAGCGCTCCCCGGCATGGGTCTGGCGGGCAGGTGGCGTCTTCGCATCGCCGGCGGCGGTGCGAGCACTCGAGCGAGCGGGGCTGGACGCGGCGACCCTTGGCGCATGCGCACGCCCGATCCCCGCGATGCGTGTCGAAACTCCCCGTGGCGTGACGTTTCGGCTCACCTACGGCACGGAAGCGGGCGGCTGCCCTGCGGTCGGGTTCGACAGATCGCGTCTCGACCCGGCGCTGCTCGAGCTTGCGCGGAACGAGGGCGCCGACGTCCGGCTCGGTTGGCGCGTCACCGGCGTGGACGTCGGGGGCGGGCGGCTCGATGTCCGCGACCCGAACGGTGAGGTACGACCGCTCCACGCCACCGTTGTCGTCGGTGCCGACGGCCCGCATTCGGTCGTCGCGCGCGCGGCCGGCGTGGCGCGCGGCGCATGGCTGAAACCCCGCATCGGCCTGACGTACCACCTCGCGGATCCGGACGCGACGTCCGTCCGTGACGCCCGGATGCGTGTCTTCGACGACGGCTACGTCGGGATCGCACCCGTCGCCGGCGCGCGGCTCAACGTCGGCATCGTCCTTGGGTCGTCATGGCGGAAGGTGCTCGCACGTGACGGCGCCCGCGCGGTGTCGGCCGCCATCGTCGCCGCGATCCCACCGACGGAGGACGACCCAGCCGCGTGGCGCGACGGCCCACCGCTCGACGCCGTCGCCGGCGCCTGGCCACTCGGCCACCGCGTGACGCGGCGCGCCGGTCGGGGCTGGCTGCTGATCGGTGATGCCGCGGGATTCCTCGATCCGTTCACGGGCGAGGGCCTGCACCGGGCGCTCGTCTCGGCCGAGCTCGCTGCGGCCGCCGTCGTGGCGCACCATCAGGGACGCCCCGGCGCCATCGACGCCTACGCCCGGACGATGCAGCGTCGCTTTCTGGCCAAGGACGCCGTCTCGTGGCTCGTCCAGGGTTTCCTCGGCGAGCCGGCCCTGTTCGAGTACGCCGCGCGACGCATCGCCGCCCGCGACCCGGTTCGTGCGACGATGGGCCTCGTGATGGGCGATCTGGTCCCCGCCGGTCGCGCGCTCGACCCGCGCTTCCTCGCCAGCCTTCTTGCGCCATGAGCGCCGAGGAGCGGACGCGGGTCGGCGCCTACGCGATCTGTCTCGACGATGCTGGGCGGATCCTCCTGTGCAGGATCGCGGCGTGGGTGCTGCCGGGCGAGGTCTGGACGCTGCCCGGCGGCGGCATCGAGTTCGGCGAGTCGCCCGCAGCGGCCGTCCTGCGCGAGCTGACCGAGGAGACCGGCTACCGAGGCGAGGTGATCGACCTCGCGGATGTCTCCGACCGCGTGTTCGCCGCTCCGTCCGATGCCGACGAGGGCGCCGAGGGGTCGATGCACGCCATCCGGATCGTCTACCGCGTCCAGATCGTCGGCGGCACACTGCGGCCCGAGGTCGGCGGCTCGACCGACACGTGCGCCTGGTTCACCTTGGAGAAAGCGGACCGACTCCACCTCGCGAGCGTCGCCCGACGTGCTGTGCGGCTCGCCGCCGAGCGTCCTGCCGCGACGAGCGCCTGAACGATGCGCAGCACCATCGCGGTCGACGTCGCCGCACCGGCAGCGCTCGTGTTCGCGCTCGCTCACGACGTCACGCGCTGGCAGGTCCTGCTCCCCCATTACGCCCGGTCACGCACCGTCGAGCGACGCGCCGACGGCTCCCTCGTCGTG
>JBJMNA010000231.1:0-5952 GCA_045804485.1 Chloroflexota bacterium | reverse complement strand
CGTCGTGAATACGCCGCACAACCCCACCGGGATGATGGTCGACCGAACCACCTACGACGGTCTTCTCGAGATCGCTGCGGACGGCGGCATCACGCTGCTGATGGACGAGGTGTATCGGGGCCTCGAGTTCGACGAGACCGACAGGCTGGCGGCAGGCGCCGACGCGCATCCGAGGGCGGTGTCGCTCGGCGTCATGTCGAAGGCGTACGCGCTCGCCGGGTTGCGGATCGGCTGGGTCGCCACGCACGACCGCGAACTGCTCGGGCGCCTCGCGAGGTTCAAGGACTACACGACGATCTGCTCGTCCGGGCCGTCGGAGATCCTGGCCGTCATCGCGTTGCGCGCGCGAGAGAAGGTCCTTGAGCGTTCGCGCGGCATCATCGCCGCGAACCTCGAGCTCGTGGACGGGTTCTTCGACGACTACCTCGACCGGTTCACCTGGATCCGCCCCAGCGGCGGATCGATCGGCTTCCCGCGCCTCACAGTGCCGGGTGTCTCGATCGATGACTGGGCAGCCGACCTCGCGAAGTCAGAGGGCGTCCTCCTCATCCCGGGGTCCGTGTTCGGGTACTCCGGCAACCACTTCCGGATCGGGTTCGGCCGGACGGACCTCCCGAAGGCGCTCGCGCGGCTCGAAGCGTTCTCCAAGAAGACGCTTCGGTGACCGTCCCGGCGCGGCTCGGGATCGTGACCCTCGGTGTCGCGGACCTCGCCCGGTCGGTCGCGTTCTACGAGGCGCTGGGTTGGGAGAAGTGCTCGTCGAGCCAGGACGGCGTCATCGCCTGGTTCCGGACGGCGGATACGCATCTCGGGCTGTTCCCGTTCGCCGACCTCGCGGCCGACGCGAACCTGGGCGCGGAGCAGACTGCGGGCTTCCGCGGGATCACGCTCGCGATCAACGTGGATGCGGCGGGGGAGGTGCCACCGGCGCTTGCCGCAGCCGTCGCCGCCGGCGGGAGACTTCTGAAACCGGCCACGCTGACCGACTGGGGCGGGACCTCAGGCTATGTCGCCGATCCGGACGGCCATCCCTGGGAGATCGCCCACAATCCGTTCTTCCCGATCGACCCGGACGGCCGGCTCCGGATCCCGTAGGCCGAGGGCGGGGCGAACGCCGGGTCAGGCGGCCCGGCCCGCGAACCAGCCGATGGCCGCGCCGGCGGCGGCGAAACCCAGCGCCAGGACGGAGCCTGAGTTCCCGGTCCTGATGACATCGAGGATCGGCGTCGGCAGGCCGACCAGCAGTGCCCACAGCCACGGGCGGTCGCGGGCGACGAACGCGACGAGGGCTGACGCGAGGAACAGCAAGCCGGCGGTGATTCCCGTTGAGTCCCAACCGGGGCTCGAATCGACGAGGCCGATGACGACGCCGATCCCGGCCGCGACCAGCACGAGGAGCGCGCGTTTCGCCATGCCAGTCCGCCGTGAATCGACGGGCGGGAGAGCGGGGCGAACGGGAGCGCCGTCGATGCTCATGTGACGACCGTAGCGCGCGGACCTCTACCGCGCTAGGCGGTCGATCACCATTTGACCGTGACGTGGATCCCGCCCGCCGAGAGCGGGGCGAGCCGGCGGAACGCGTCGCTGTAGAGGTCGATGATCCGGGCGCCGCCGCACGCGCACCAATCGATGAGCCGAACGGTGATGCACCGGCCGCCGGAGCAGACCTGGACCGATCGACCGCGCCACGCGCCGATACGGATCTCCCCGCCTGCCGCCGCGTACATGCCGCCCGAGTAGGAGTGATGGCAGGCGCTGACGCCGGTCTTGCAGTACCAGGTCGCGGTTCCTGTCACGTGATGGCCGGTCGAACGCGCCACGAACGCCTTCCGAGCGGTTGCTTTCGGCTTCGGACGCGGCGTCGGGACCACCTTGATCTCGATCTTGGCGGTGTTCGCGACGGCCGAGTCCGGGCGCGAGCCGGGCGGCCGGGACGAAGTGGGGAAGTCCCGGATGGCGCCAGGCGTCGGCCGCGGCGAGACGAGGATAGCCGTCGTCCCGTCAGCGAGCCCGCCGGTCGGCACCGGGGCGAGCACGATGGGACGGAACTCCGATGGGCCGAGCGGAGCGATGTCGGTGGTCGGGCGAGCGGTCGCGATGGCCGAGATCCACAGACTGGGGACGATGCAGAGCAGGACCAGGGCAGCCGCTCGACGGCGGGTCAGGCGGTGACGCCGACGACGACGATCTCGCCGCGGCGCCCCGTTTCAGGTGGGGTCATGAGACGGAGATGGTCGCCCGCAAAGACCTTCAGGCGGGGTGTCTATGGCGTCCCGGGACGTTGCGTCGGCGTGACAACGACCTCGATCAGGCGCGTTTCCGCTCGAGATCGAGGAACGGAAGCTCGACGACGGTCGCCCCGACGCGGCCGCGACGGCCTTCGACCGACCACTCGACGGCAAGCCGCGTCCCGATGGCCTCCTGGGCCGGCGGGACGGACGCGAGCGCGATGGCCTGCTTCAGGATCGGGCTCCAGCCGTGACTCGTCGCCCGCCCGACCTGCCGACCACCGGCGAAGACCGGGACCGGCGAACGATCGACCGAGGCGCTGATCGCGGGCGGCAGTCCCTGCGCGTCATACAGCCCGTCGATGTCGTCCCAGTCGAGCTGGAGGCCGACGAGCCGTCGCTCTGGTCCGCCGTTCTTCGCCTCGCGCTCCAGCGCAAGCCGCCCGACGAAATCGCCTTTGTCGAAGTTGACCAGCCGACCGAGGCCGATCTCGCCGGGGGAGTAGTTCTGTTCGGGGTTCATCGCGTGGCGCGCGGACGTGTAGTCGACCTCGATGAGGACGAGTCCCGCCTCGAGCCGCACCACATCGAGCGCGAGCATCCCGGCGGGCCGGATGCCGTAGGCCGCCCCGGCCTTCATCAAGGCATCCCAGACCTTCACCGCGCCCTCGGTCGGGATCCACAGCTCATACCCGAGGTCGCCCGTATAGCCGGTCCGGGAGACGTCGATCTTGACCTTCCCGACCTTCGAGGGTCGGCGGCGGAAGTAGCGCAGATCGTCGAACGATTCGCCGGTCGCGGCCTCGAGGACGTCCCGCGACAACGGCCCCTGGAGCGCGAGCGCGGCCGTCGCCTCGGTCTCTTCGGTGATCGTGACGTCGAGGCCGGCGCTGTTCTGGCGCAACCAGCGCAGCTGCGGATCGGCAGCCGTCCACCGGTAGAGCCGGTCGTCGAGGCGATGGACCGTGCCGTCGTCGACGACCTTGCCGTGCTCATCGCACCACGGCGTGTAGATGACGCCACCGACCGGGAGCTTCGTGGCGTCGCGCGTCACGACCCGGTCGACGAGCCGCAGCGCGTCGGGTCCCGAGACGAGGTACTTGTAGAGCGGCGAGACGTCGATGAGGGCGGCGGCCTCGCGGATCGCGTTGTATTCGATGTCGTGCGCGTCCGCGTAGACGCTCGAAGCGAAGTAGCCCGACCACTCGCGCCACTGCATCTTCGTGTTCAGGGGCGACGTGCGCGGGTGGAACGGGGTGCCGACGCTCATACGGCCAGTATGCGGCTTCGGCACGACCGTCTGGCACAATCCCGCCATGCGCACGATCGTCGGCCGCCGCTCGCACGAGACGGACGTCGGCTAAGTCACAGAGCTGGCCCGCCGACACCGGCGGGTCCATATCGACCTCGGCACCGGCGACGGCCGGGCCGCCCTCGTCGTCGCGGCCAGCAACCCCGACACGCTCGTCCTCGCTATCGACGCCGACGCCCGGTCCATGGCGGACGCCTCGAGGCGCGCTGCCCGCAAGGCGAGCCGGGGCGGCCTCGCGAACCTGCTGTTCCTCGCCGAGGGCGTGGAGCGCCTGCCGACGGCATTCGACGGCCTCGCCGATGTCGTCACCGTCCTCTTCCCGTGGGGCTCACTGCTCCGCGGCGCTTTGGCCCTGGACCCCGACGTGTCGGCCTCGATCGCGCGACTCGTGGCACCGGGCGGAACCCTCGAACTCGTCGTGTCCGTCGTCGAGCGCGACCGGTCGGCGATCGGCGGGGCGGGGGCATTCGGTGCAGACGACCTCGAGGTCACCAGCCGAACTTTCATGACGGTCGGCCTCGACGTCCTGGAAGTCTGCCGGCTGTCTTCAGCCGACATTCGCGCGACCGGCTCCACGTGGGCACGCCGACTTCACGTCGATCCGGACCGGCCAGTCTGGCGTGTCGTCCTCCGCCGTGGAGGTTGGGTCCGATAGAATCGCATCGAAGATATGCAGTCTGGATAGCCGTCACCGGAGGTCCGATCCCTTGGCCCAGTCCTACGACGCCATCGTGATCGGTGGTGGTCACAACGGCCTCGTCAGCGCCGCCTATCTCGCCAAGGCCGGGCTCAGGACGCTCGTGCTCGAGCAGCGACACGTGCTCGGCGGCGCCGCCGTGACCGAGGAGATCTTCCCGGGCTTTCGGTTCTCCGTGTTCTCGTACGTCGTGTCGCTCCTGCGGCCCGAGATCATCCGCGACCTTCAGCTCCCTCGGCACGGACTCGACATCCTCCCGCTGGACGGGACGCTCACGCCGCTCCGAAAGGGTGAGGGACCCGCCGCCGGTGGTGGCGACTACCTCTGGCGGGTCAACGACCACGGTCGGACGATCCGGGAGCTCCGCCGCTGGTCGGCCGCTGACGCCGAGGCGTACGAGGAATACGGCCAGCTGATGGTCGAGATGGCCCGGTTCATCAAGCCGATCCTCGCGATCACGCCGCCTGACCTCACGAGCATCGATCCACGGCCGCTCATGCCGCTGGCAGGGCTGGCGCGTCGATTCCAGGCGCTGCCCCAGCGCCAGCAGGCGGTGTTCGTCCAGCTCATGACGATGAGCGCGTCGGAGTTCCTCGACCAGTGGTTCGAGACCGATCCGCTGAAGGCGACGATGTCGGCGTCGGGGATCATCGGAACCTACCAGGGCGTCAAGAGTCCGGGCACCGCCTACGTCCTGCTCCACCACTACATGGGCGAGATCGACGGCGCCTTCCGCGCCTGGGGCATCCCGAAGGGCGGGACGGGCGGCATCAGCAATGCCATCGGCAGCGCGGCACGTGGCCTTGGCGCAGACATCCGGCTGAATGCGCCCGTCGCGAACGTCATCGTGAAGGGCGGACGAGCGGTCGGCGTCGCGCTCGAATCCGGCGAGGAGATCCACGCCGATTCGATCCTGTCGTCACTCGACTCGCGGCGCACCTATCTCGGACTGCTCGAGTCGGGGACACTCGACCCGTCGTTCGAGGACGAGGTCAGGCGGTTCAAGTACCGCGGCTCATCGGGCAAGGTGAATCTCGCCGTCGACCGGCTGCCGGACTTCAGCTGCCTGCCAGGGAGTGGCGAGCACCTCCGTGGCGCGATCAGCTTCAGTCCCTCGATCGACGAGATGGAGACGGCGTACGACGACGCGAAGTACGGGCGGTTCAGCCGCAAGCCCTACATCGACATGATCATCCCGACGCTCGTCGATCCGTCGATGGCGCCGCCCGGCAAGCACGTGATCAGCTGCTTCGTCCAGTACGCGCCGTACAAGCTCGCCCCCGAGCTCGGGACGTGGGACGACCAGCGCGAGGCGTTCGGCGATGCGGTCATCGACCGGATCGCCGAGTTCGCACCGAACATCCGAGACATCATCCTCCACCGCAACATCCAGACGCCGCTCGACATCGAGCGGACGACCGGGCTGACCGAGGGGAACATCTTCCAGGGTGAGCTGTCGCTCGAGCAGCTCTTCTTCAACCGGCCGGTGCCCGGGTACGCCCGGTTCAAGACGCCGGTCCGCGACCTGTGGCTGTGCGGCTCGTCGACGCATCCGGGCGGCGGGATCATGGGCGCGAACGGTCGCATCGCCGCGCTCGAGGTCCTCCGTGCTCGCGGCCGGAAGGCGGCCTGAACATGGCTGTGACCGAGGACGCGGCGGACGACGCCGCAACGAACTCGTACGACGCGATCGTCGTCGGTGGCGGCCACAACGG
>JBJMNA010000230.1:0-12660 GCA_045804485.1 Chloroflexota bacterium | reverse complement strand
TGCCTCACCGAGCCAGCGCAGCCGTTCGGGGAAACCGCTCCCGAACTCGATGCCGAACGCCTCGTGCTCCTCCTCGAACCACGCGGCGCCGATGCCGAGGATGGCGCGACCGTTGGAGATGTGGTCGAGGGTCGTCGCCATCTTCGCGGTCAGCGTCGGCTCACGGAACGGATTGGCACCGACCATCAGGCCGATCCGGACGTTCTCCGTCGCCTGCGCCCAGGCAGCCAGGGTCAGCCAGCCCTCGAACATCGGGCCGGTGGAATTCCCCTGGATGGGGTAGAGGTGATCCCAGGTCCACAGCGTGTCGTAGCCGAGCCGATCCCCGCGGACGCCGGCTTCGAGGAGCGAGGGCCAGTCGGTGTACTGGTTCCAGCACAACGCTCCGAGCTTCACGTCGCCCATATCAGCGCTCCGCCTTCCTGACGATGTCGACCGAGATCTCGACCGCCGGGGTCGTCCCGCGGTTCTCGAGCCAATGGCTGGTGTGCCGGTCTTCGGGCCAGCCGACGCCCGGCCCGTACTCGGTGAGGACACCGTCTCGATGGTCGGTGATCGTTCCCTGCAGGATGTAGACCGTTCCGGGTCTCCCGACGTGGTCGTGGATGGGTCCGAAGACGCCGCCAGGCTCGATCGTGACCATGCGGGTGCGGAGGACGCGCCCCGCCATGCCGTCCATCTCCCCCTCGAGGTCGACCGTCGCGAGCAGCTCGACGGTGACGCCTCTCGTGTCGGGTACCGCGGCGTCAGTCACCGGATGACGAGGTTGACGAGCTTGCCCCCGCCCGCCACGACGATCCGGTCGGGCGCCTTGCCGTCGAGGATCGCCCGGATCCGGTCACGGGCGAGGACCGCAGCCTCGATATCAGCCGGGCTGGCATCCGCGGGCACGATGACCTTGTCGCGCAGCTTGCCGTTGACCTGGACAGGGATCTCGCGAGTCGCCTCGACGACCGCTGCCGGATCGATCTCTGGCCAGCTCTCGGTGTGTATGGACGACCAGGTGACGCCGGCCTCCGCCAGACGCCTGCTCCACAGCTCTTCGGTGATGTGGGGCGCGGACGGCGCGAGCATCAGCAGCAACAGCCTGATGGCCTCGTCCCATTCCGGGCCGCCCGCCACCACCGTCCCGCGGTAGTGGAACAGCGTGTTGGCCAGCTCCATCAGCTTCGCGATCATCGTGTTGAAGCGGAACGCCTCGTAATCGGCAGTGACGTCGCGCAGCGTCTTGTGTGCCGCGGACCGCATCGCGGCGCGCGCTCCATCCTCGGATTCGCCGGCGGGCAGCGACCCTGAGTCCGGGTCGCCCGCCTCACGCCCATGCGCGTCGAGGACCAGCGTCCAGACCCGGTTGAGGAACCGATGGACGCCACCGATCCCCGTCGGGCTCCACGGCCCGCCCTGGTCCCAGGGTCCCATGAACATCAGGAACAGACGGACGGTGTCCGCGCCGTAGCGCTCGACGAGCTCGTCGGGGTCCTGGACATTGCCCCGCGACTTCGACATCCGCTCGCCATCCGCGCCCAGGATCTGGCCCTGATTGAACAGCTTCAGGAACGGCTCGCGGTCGCGGACCAGGCCGATGTCGGCCATCGCCTTGGTGAAGAAGCGGGCGTACATCAGGTGCATCACGGCGTGCTCAGCGCCGCCGGTGTACTGGTCGACCGGCGTCCAGGCGTTCGTCAGCTCGGGATCGACCGGGCCGTATTCATTGTCGGGCGACAGGTAGCGGAACCAGTACCACGACGAATCCATGAAGGTGTCCATCGTGTCCGTCTCGCGCCGTGCCGGGCCGCCACAGCGGGGACAATCGACGCGGAGGAACGCTTCATCGTGGTTGAGCGGGTTGTCGCCGCTGCCGGCGTAGTCGACGGTCTCCGGCAGGCGAACGGGGAGGTCCTCGTAGGGCACGGCGACGACGCCGTCGGTCGGGCAGTAGATCACCGGGATCGGCGTGCCCCAGTAGCGCTGGCGGCTGACCAGCCAGTCGCGCAGGCGGTAGGTGACCTTCGGCTCGGCGCGGCCCGTCTCGGCCAGCCGTGCGACGATCGCCTTGCCGCCCTCGTCAGCGCGCAGCCCGTCGAACTCGCCGCTGTTGACGAGGGCCTCGTTCGCGGCATGCGCGATGAACGCATCGTCCATCGGATCGTCGGCGCCGACGCCGGGCGCCGCGACGACCCGCCGGATCTCGAGCCCGAACTTCCGCGCGAAGGCAAAGTCACGCTCGTCGTGCGCGGGGACGCCCATGATCGCGCCGGTGCCGTAGCCCGAAAGCACGTAGTCGGCGATGAAGATCGGGATGCGCTCGCCGCTGATCGGGTTGATGGCGTCGGCGCCGATGGCAACGCCGGTCTTCTCGCGGTCGGTCGACAAGCGGTCGATCTCGGTCCGCCGGCGGGCCTGCTCCACGTACGCCTCCACCTCCGCGCGGCGCACGGGGTCGGTCAGCTTGGCGACCAGCGGATGCTCGGGCGCGAGCACCATGAACGTCGCCCCGAACAGCGTGTCCGGACGCGTCGTGAAGACGCGGAGCTGATCGCCGCCCGGCTGGTGTTCGTCGGGCGCGACCTCGAAGTCGATCTCCGCGCCTTCGGAGCGGCCGATCCAGTTCGTCTGCTGGATGCGGATCGGATCCGGCCAGTCGATGCCGGTGAAGTCGAGCAGTTCGTCCGCGTACGCCGTCGTGCGCAGGAACCATTGCTCCAGGTCGCGCTTCTCGACGAGAGCGCCGCACCGCCAGCAATGGCGGTCCAGGCCCTCGACCTGCTCACGCGCGAGGGTCCCGTCATTCGGGCACCAGTCCACGGCCGACAACGCGCGATACGCGAGGCCTGCCTCCATGAACCGGAGGAACAGCCACTGGTTCCAGCGGTAGTACGAGGGGTCTGCGGTGACGACCTCCTTCGACCAGTCGAACGTGGCGCCCATCGTGCGGAACTGTCGACGCATGTTGTCGATGTTCTGCATCGTCCAGGTGTAGGGATGCCCGCCACTCTTGATCGCGGCGTTCTCGGCCGGGAGCCCGAAGGCATCGAAACCGATCGGGAAGAACACATTGGCGCCGTGCATCCGCCGGAAGCGCGCGAGCGCATCGCTCGGGGTGACGATGTACCAGTGGCCGATGTGCAGGTCGCCCGACGGGTACGGGTACATCGTCAGCAGGTAGTACTTCGGCTTCGTCTCGTCATCGAGGTCGGTCTCGTGCAGGCCGAGCTCGTCCCAGCGCTGCTGCCAGCGAGGCTCGATGGCGGTCGGGTCGTAGCGCTCGATGCGCGTCCGTGGTTCTGAGGTCACACCTCAATCGTATCCATCGGCCGCATCCCCGTGTGGCGCGGCTAGTTGTCGACGACCTCGGTGGCCCGGATGACCGGCCCGATCTGGCAGATCGTCGCGACGTCCGTCGCCTCCGAGCCGTTCACCGAGACCAGGTCGCCACCCTTGCTGTGGACGGTGCCGTCGGGTGCGACGAGCTGGAGAGGAGCCTTCTGGAGCTGCCAGCCGTCGGGGTAGAGGACCTGCAGCTTTCGGCCGTCCGTCGTCTGGAGGTACGCACAGCCACCCTCGATCGCGTCCATCGATAGGATCCCGCTGTAGTCCGCGGTCAGGCTGCCGGACCTGCTGGTGAGACTGCCGGTGGGCCGGACTGCCGAGGCCGCCGCGGACGGAGTGGCGCTGAGCGTCGCGTTTGCGGATTGCGCAGGGCTCGGACCGGGGGCCGAGGAGCACGCCGCGATCAGCACGACGAACGCGACAGGGAGCAGGCAAAAGGGGAGATTCATGCCCGCGAGACGGCGAGGGCGGGCCGACGGTTTCCTCATCGATGCCTCGTCGCGGCGATGGTGGAGCTACGGGGACTCGAACCCCGGACCCCCTGCATGCCATGCAGGTGCTCTTCCAGCTGAGCTATAGCCCCACGGGATGGGGAGTCTATCAGAGGCGGTCGTTCGATCCGGGACGGGCGTTTCGTGCACGGATCGGGCGAACCGAGTCCGCGTCGTAACACTCAGGGCGGCATGACGTCCTATGGCTGGCTCGGTCTCGAGCCACCGCCGAGAACGTCGGCGCTCCAGGAGGCTGCGGGATGGGACGCTCCTTGGCGAAGCTCGGTCGTCGGATGGCGATCGGCGCCGTCCTGATCGTCTCGGGCTGTTCGAGCACGAGCCCGTCCGCGACTCCTCCGAGCGCCTCACCTCCAGTCGTGACCGTCGTGCCGACCCCGGCGCCAAGCGCGACAGCCTCGCTCGCAGCCATCCCGGCCTCGACTCCGGCGGCGTCGCCGTCGCCGATCCCGACCCCGGTGCCGACTCCGTCCAACTCGCCGCCTCGGCCCCTCACGGCCTCGGCCTGGAAAGAGGTGCCGTCACAGGCCTCGGTCCGGGGCGTCCAGTTGCTCGACGTCGTGTGGACGGGAACGCGGTTCATCGCCGTCGGCTCGGACGCAGTCCTTGATTCGACAGACGGCGTCAGATGGCATCGACAGAAGTCCCGCTGGACCGGCGGCGACGCGCATCTGGCTGCAGGGCCGGTGGGCGTCGTCGCGGTCGATGCGACCGGGAGTTGGACGTCGCGGGATGGCCTCTCGTGGGTCGCACACCCGAAGGCGTTCAGGGTCGCGAATATCGGGAGCGACTCGGTCGATGTCACTGATGTCGTTGCCACGAGCGGAGGCTGGATCGCCGTCGGCAGCCAGGACCCTCCTTGCTCGTTCGACTGTCGAGATCACACGCGGGCATTGGTGTGGACGTCCGACGATGGCGCCCACTGGACACGCGTGCCGGATCAGAAGGCGTTCGCGGGCGGCGGTATGGAAACCGTCGCGCGAACCACGAACGGGTTCATCGCCGCCGGCGGCGCGGCCTCCAACGCCGCGATCTGGACGTCGCCCGACGGGCAGGCTTGGTCTCGCGTCCCCGACTCGAAGATGTTCCACGGACCCGATGGCTCGTCCCTCGAAGCAACCGGCGTGTCCGTGCGGGGGACCGATATCGCGGTTGTCGGGCTCGTGGGATATTCGGACCCGCCGTCGGCGCGTGCCTGGTGGTCGAGCGATGGGGAGACGTGGTCCAAGGCGCCGGTCGAAAAGGGAAAGAGCGGCCAGATGTTCAGTGTCGCCGCGACGATCGATGGCTTCCTCGCGGCTGGGCCGTCCGGCGGGGACAGCTGCCTGGGAGGCATCTGGGCGTCGACCGATGGGCACGCATGGCGATGTGATGCCCCGCAGCGGAGGTTCGCCGGCTTTGGTCCGTATGCCATTGCCGCGTCAGACACGGTCGAAGTGGCCGTCGGCCTCAGCGACAGGGGCGACGACGCACCCCCGGATGGCGCCATCTTCTCGCGGACATGGAACTGACCGGCGTCGTAAGGCCATCCAGCTGACGCAACGTCGGCCCTGCCGCTCGTCCGATCCCGCCCGATCTGGACGTGGCACCATCGGATCGATGACTTCAGCGACCGAGACACCGGCCGTCGCGCGTCTTCCAGGCGGCGCGCTCCCATACACACTTCGGCGGTCGGCGCGCTCTCGCGGTCTGCGCGTCGTCATCCATCCCGATCGAGGTGTGGTCGTCACCGTCCCGGCGCCCGGACGTCGAGGCTGGTCGGACCCGGAGCGTCACATCAGCTCGTTCCTTGCGGAGCGCGAGCCGTGGCTCCGCCGGCACCTCGACCGCATCGCCGAGGAACGAGCGGTGATCGCGGCGCGCGGCGGTCTCCGCGACGGCGCGACGCTCCGCTTCCGAGGCGACCTCCATCGGCTTCGCGTGGTCCCGGCGACTGCCGGTCGTCGTCGCTCATCCGTCGAGCGTGTCGGTGGCGCCGAGGAGGACGAGCTGGTCGTCCGTCTCGCCACGGCGGATCGGCGCGCACTCGCCGCAGTCCTTGAAGCGTGGCTCCGGCCACGCGCCCGTGCAGCGATCGACGCCGAGATCCGACGCCACGCCGCGGCCCTCGCCGTCAGCCCCGCCGCGGTGACCGTGCGCGACCAGCAGACCCGCTGGGGCAGCGCCTCGCGCGCCGGCCGGCTCGCCTTCTCGTGGCGTCTTATCCTCGCTCCGCCGGAGGCGCTCGAGACGGTCGTCATCCACGAGCTCGCGCACCTGCGCGTCTTCGGACATGGCCCGCGGTTCTGGGCCGTCGTCGCCTCACGCCGCCCGGATCACAAGATCTGGCGCAAGTGGCTGCACGACCACGCCACGGAGCTCCATCGGGCGCTCGACGAGGACGGATGACGTCCGGCGAGGTCGAGGGATGGTGGAGATGAGGGGACTCGAACCCCTGACCCCTGCGATGCGAACGCAGTGCTCTTCCAGCTGAGCTACATCCCCACGGGCGGTCGCGCCACGTCCGCGGACGGGGAACCGAGCGGGAATGGTAGCACGGGGCCCGTCACGCCCCGCTAGGCTCCGGCGATGCCCTTCGGACTCCTGACCGGTCTGACGGCCGCCCTGTTCTGGGGCAGCCTCGACGTCATCACCGCCCTGACGAGCCGGGTGATCGGCAGTGTCCGGGTGACTGCGGGCATGCTGTCGGTGACCGCCGTCATCTTCGCCGCGATCTTCATCATCACGGGCAGCACGCTACCGACCGAACCAGCCTCGTTCGCCCTCGCGATCCTGCTCGGCCTCATCGGCGCCGGCGCGTATCTGTCGTACTTCACGGGCCTCCAGTTCGGGCCGATCGCCGTCGTCAGCGGCATGGTCGCGGCGTTCGGCGGCCTGACGGTCGTTCTGTCCGTGGTCATCCGGGGCGAAACCCTCACGCCTCTTCAGGCACTCGGCGCGACGATCGCGACCGTCGGGGTGCTGTTGACGGCGTTGGCGTTCGACGGCGGCCTGCGCGCGACGAGGTTCGCCGGCCCGGGCGTCATCTTCGCGGTCCTCGCGCTGGTGCTCTTCTCATTCATGGCGATCACCACGGACATCGCGCTCGAGACGATGACCTGGATCCAGATCTATGCGATCGCCCGGGTCACGAACGCGGCGATCCAGGTCGTTGCCGTGCTCATCCTCGCCCGGACGTCGCGCTCGATCGGACACAGGCCGCCCGGTGGCCCGACCTGGTCGGATGCCCGGATCGCGGGCGCGCTCGTGCTTGCGGGCGTCCTCGATGTCGTCGGCCTCGTCGCCTTCGCGGCCGGCCTCGAGACGGCGCCGACGTGGATGGTCGGGCTCGCGGCCTCGTTCGGTCCGGCCGTGACGATCATGGTCGCCGTCGCGTTCCTCGGCGAGCGGCTGCGACCCGTCCAGTGGCTCGGGCTGGCCGGCATCCTGACGGGGATGGTCTGCATCGCCCTTCCGTGATGCGCATGCGCCTTGAACCTGCCGGTGGCCGTCAGGCCGGGAGGCTGAACCAGAACCGCGTCAGGCCGTCGCTCGACTCCGCACCGACGGCCCCGCCCTCGGCCTCGATGAGCTGCTTGACGATCGCGAGCCCGATGCCGGCGCCGCCGCGCGCCCGGTCGCGGGACTTCTCGACACGGTAGAAGCGTTCGAAGACACGGTCGAGGTCGTCGGGCGGGATGCCATCGCCGGTGTTCGAGATCGAGACCATCAGGTCGGCCGGCATCCGCTCCGCGCGGACGGTCACGGTTCCCGCGGCTGGCGTGTACCGCGCGGCGTTCGAGAGCAGGTTCGCGAGGACCTGTGCCAGGTGGTCAGGGTTGGCCCGCGCCGGCAGGTGCGCCGGAACCTCGACGACGACCGTCAGCGCGGCCCGATCGAGGGTCGGCTGCGCGAGCTCCACTGCCGCGCGGACTGCGGCGGCAAGGTCGAGGTCGACGCGCGCTGGCGGCGTCCTCGCGGCGTCGCCTTCGGCCAGCGCGTCGAGCGAGTGCGACAGCCGGACCAGCCGCTCCGCCTCGTCCCACAGCGAGTCATACGTGGCACGGTCCGGCGTGATGACGCCGTCGCGCAACGCCTCGAGGTAGCCCTGCAGGTTGGTCAGCGGCGTCCGGAGCTCGTGTGCCGCGTTCGCGATGAAGTCGCGCCGCATCTGCTCCTGGCGTTCGAGGCTCGCGGCCATCTGATTGAACGAATCGGCGAGGCTCGCGATCTCCTCCGGGCCGTCGCGCGGCACCCGTGCCCCGTAGTCGCCATCCGCGATCCGGCGCGCCGCGGCCCCGACCTCCGCGAGCGGCGCGGCCAACATCCGCGCAAGGATCACGGCCAGGACGACGCTCGCCACTCCGGCGACGACGACGGCAGCGACGACGACGGTCGTGACGGACCGGTCGTACATCGCCTGCGCGTGGTCTGCCGAGATGCCGGCCTCGACCATCAGCTGGCGGAAGACCTCCGCACCGACGACCGTGATGCCGATCGCGAGGATCGCGACCCCGACTGCCGCAGAGGCAAGGGCCGCCAACGCGATCCGTGTCGCGATGCCGCGGCCCATCACCCGCTCACCCGGTCAGGTCCGCGCGGCACGGTAGCCGACGCCTCGGACCGTGGCGACATACCGGGGCGTCTCGGCGTCGTCGCCGAGCTTGTCGCGAAGCCGGCCGATGTGGACGTCCACCGTCCGGTCGAGGATGTCGGCCTGATCGCGGCCATAGACGGCGTCGAGCAGTTGGTCGCGCGTCAGGACGCGGCCGTCGGCCTCAAGGATGGTCTGGAGCAGGCGGAACTCGACGCGCGTCAGTGCGATCGGCTCGCCGGCGCGGGTGACCTCGTAGCGGTCGGTGTCGACGAGGAGGTCGCCCTGGATGAGGCTCGGGGTACGCGCACGGTCGCTTCGCGCGGGCGTCGACCTGCGGAGGAGTGCCTTCACCCGGAGGACGAGCTCGGCTGGCGAGAACGGCTTGGGGAGGTAGTCGTCGGCACCGTCCTCGAGGCCGGCGATGCGGTCCACGGTCGAGCCGCGCGCCGACAGGACGATGATCGGGGTCGCACCGGCCTCGTCGTCGCGTCGGACCGCGCGAAGGACGGCCCGGCCGTCGAGCTCGGGGAGCATGAGGTCGAGGACGACCAATGCCGGCCGGTAGGTCTCGATCGCGTCGAGCGCCGCCGGGCCATCACCGGCCGTGATGACCGAGAAACCCTCGCGCTCGAGATAGGTCCGCACGAGCCGGACGATCTTCGCGTCGTCGTCAACGACGAGGATCGGACGTTCGGGGATCGGGATGGTCGGCTCGCTCGACATCGTCCGCATGGTAGGGGAGCGAGGCTACGGGTCTTTCGTGACGCGCCGGTGACGGGCGGCGGCCGGCGGCGGCCGGCGTTCGCGCAGAGTCAGGGATCGAGGCCTGGCACGCCGTTGGTCCCGAGGATCTGCGAGATCTCGCCGCCGTGGTGGATGTCGTGCTCCATCACGTGCCACACCACCCACCCTCGATGGTGCGTCCTCTCGGGTCGCGCTCCGGACGCTGGTCGGAGGATGGAGCCGGCGAGGTCCTCGTCGGTCCAGCGGCGGAGGCAGTCGTCGACGATGGCCCATGTCCGGGTGAGCCCATCGACGAGCTCGGCGGCTGTCCTCGGGTGGTCGTCGGCGTCCTCCCAGCCGGCGTCCTCGAGCGAGAGATCGGGGACCGTGGTGTGGTCGACGCGGAAGAGGTCCCGGGTCGCCTCGTCGCCCTCGCCGAGCACGTCGTGGAACCAGTACGCACGCGACCCCGCCACGTGAGCGGCGAGCTGCCAGATGGCCCATTGGTGTGGGGCCGTCCGCCACGCGAGCTGCTCGGGCGTCAGGTCGCGAAGCGCGTCGAGGACGAGGGCCTCGTGTTTGGCCCATCCGTCGAAGAACGGCTGGAGGGCGGGGACCGACATAGATCGCAGGATACGGCGGCCGCGGCGAGACGATGCGGCGGAAGATGTCATGTGTACTGCTGAAGGTCTTGTCGTCGTCGAACGGATGTTCTAATCTGATCGTCCGATGGCGACCCTCTCCCCGGACGTGACGGCAGCCGTGGCGAGCCTTCAGGCTCGCTGGGGAGCCGCAGCTCCGAGAATCACGGATGGGGCGCTCGCACTCGCGCCCGCGACGGCTCCGAGTATCCTCCCGCTTCCCGACGGACCACCCGCGTCCACGCCGGCGCCGACGCGCGACGACCGGATCATCCACACGGGGTTCGCGGGGCTCGACGCGATCCTGGGGCCGGGCGGACTCCCGAGGTCGGCGAGCGTCGCGATCCGCGGCGACGGATCGAGCGGCCGGACGACGCTGGTCCACCGGCTCGCGGCGGAAGCGCAGGCGCAAGGGTCGATCGTGGCCTGGCTCGACCTGTCGCGCAGCTTCGACCCGGTCGAGGCGGTCGCCCGCGGCATCAAGCTCGAATGGCTCGTGGTGATCACGCCCGAGACGCTCGACGAGGGGCTCGCCATCAGCGGCATGCTCCTGGCCGGCCGCTCGACGGACATGCTCGTCCTCGACCTGCCCGGTGGCCGGCTCGCCGCGACCGATAAGCCCGCCCGGATCGCCGACCGGCTCGCCCGGCTGGCGGCGCTCGCCCGGCGTTCGGAGACGCTCCTCGTCGTGCTCGAGCCGCCCGGTCTCTCCGGTGGTCTGGCGAGCGCCGTCGCGGAATCGACCGCTCTCCGTCTCGAGCTCGCCCGGCGCTCGTGGATCCGGCTGGGTCGCGACGTCGTCGGCCAGCGGACGGAGGCGCTGGTCGCTCGCAACCGCTATGGCCCGCCAGGGAAGCGGGCGACGCTCCGGATCCTGTACGCGGATGGCGGCGAGCGCGACGCCTGCCTCGGCCGCGACGACCTCCTCCGGGACGACCCCGACCCAGACCGGACGAACGAACGAAAGGCCCCCGACATCGACGAACGGACCCATCGCCATGCGACTCCTCCATCTCCACCGACCCCATCTCCCGCTCGCCCTCGCTCAGGCGCGAGCCTCCGAGCCCTTCCCGACCGGCCCCCTCGTGCTGGGCGGCCGGCCATGGGACCCGCGCCCGGTCATCGACGCGAGCCCGGACGCCCGGGCGCTGGGCGTCCGCCGCGGGATGCCGCTCGGGAGCGCTCATCGGCTCGTCCCTGAGGCGACCTTCATCGACCCGGATCCCGACGCGGACCGGGCGACCGTGGAGGCCGCGTTCGAGACGCTCGGCGCCTTCAGCCCGGGCGTCGCCGGGAGCGCCGATCCGCTGGACGCCTCGTTCGGGCTGTTCGAGGTGCAGGTCGACGGGCTCGAGGCGTTGTGGGGAGCCGAGCCGGTCCTCGTCGACCGGTTGGCGACCGCGCTCCGTTGGGACGGGATCCGGGCCGGTATCGCTGGGACGCGCTTCGCGGCGACCGTGGCCGCCGTCCTCGCACGGCCCGGTGCGCCGAACCTCGTCCCGCCCGGTGGCGAGGCCGATTTCCTGGCCCCGCATCCGTCCGGACTCCTCACCCAGGACGCCGACGTCCGGGCGCGGCTGACCCGGTTCGGGCTCCGCCGTATCGGGGCGGTTGCGGAGCTCGACCGGACCGCGCTGGTCGCCCGGTTCGGCGAGGAGGGCGCACGGATCCATGCGCGGGCCCGCGGCGAAGAGTTCGATCCGTTCCGCCCGCGCCATGCCCCCGAGCGGCTCGTCCTCGGGCTCCCGATCGAACCTGCCGCCGAGGACCTCGAGCCGCTGCGATTCGTCCTCCATCGGCTGGCTGCGGCGCTGACGGAGCAGCTCGCCGCGCGCGGACTGGCGGCCGCGCGAGCACGGCTCCACCTCGATCTCGACCTCGCGTTCGCGCTTGCGGGGACGCCGGGCGAGGTGGACGTCGAGCAGCGCTTCCCGGAACCGACCGCCGAGGCAGAGGCGATCGAGCGTCTCCTGTTCGCCCGGCTGGAGCGCACCCCGCCGCCCGCTGCGGTGGCGCGGCTCGTGCTCGAACTCGATGGCACGGCTCCCGCGGCCGGTCAGCAGCTCCCGCTGTTCACGCCCCAGGCGGCGCGCGGGGCACGGCTCGAATGGCAGCTCGCCCGACTCGCCCTGACGTTCGGAGAGGATCGGGTCCGTCGGGTCGAGATCGCGGACCCCGAGGCGCCGCTCCCCGAGACGCGCTGGACGTGGCGACCGGTCATCTCGGGCGACCGGGGAGTGGCGCCGTGACGCGCCTCCTCCGCGGTCACCCCGCCATCGACGTCGAGATCGACGCGGCGGGCTCGATCGTGGCCATCGCCTGGAACGGCCGGCGCGAGGCGGTCGAGGTCTGCAACCGCTGGCGGGTGGAGGAGGCGTGGTGGCGCGGACCGATCGCCCGCGACTACTTCAAAGTCGTGGGAGAACGGTGGCTGGCGCTCATCTACTTGGACCGCGTCGCCGAAACATGGCACATGGAGCGACTCTACGACTGAGCGCGACTCTTGCCGATCCGGCCGAGATGCGTGTCAGCGAAGGCCGTCGGGAGCTTCAGACCGTAGCCCGCGGCACGGTCCATCCCGACGTGGGCGATAAGGATCGCGCCGGCGATGGCCAGCACGTTCGCGTCCGCGACGAGCCCGGCTGTCAGCAGCAGGAGCCCGGGCGCCCAGGTGTGGACCGCGTTGTAGGTCAGCGCCCCAAGTCCCGGACTGCGCAGATAGCCGACCATCGACACGTCGGGCACGAGCAGGAGCGGGATCACGAGCAACCACGGCCCGCCGAGCCAGCCGAACAGCGCGACACCTGAGATGAACGCGGCGGCGCCCTCGAATCGTAGCCAGCCGCGAACGGATGGATCGACCGCGCTGATCCGTTCGCTC
>JBJMNA010000229.1:0-7199 GCA_045804485.1 Chloroflexota bacterium | reverse complement strand
GGCGTGCCGTTCTTCTGCTTCCACGACCGCGACGTCTCGCCCGAGGGCCACACCTTTGCCCAGACGCAGGGCTATCTCGACACGGTCATCGGGATGATCGAGGAGCGGATGGCGCGGACGGGCCTCCGTCTCCTATGGGGCACGGCCAACCTGTTCTACCACCCGCGCTATGCGGCGGGTGCGGCGACGAACCCCGATCCTGCCGTCTTTGCGTTCGCCGCGACGCAGGTCAAGTCGATGCTCGAGGCGACGCATCGGCTGGGTGGCGCGAACTACGTCCTGTGGGGCGGCCGCGAGGGCTACGAGACGCTGCTCAACACCGACATGGCACGGGAGGAAGCGCAGCTCGCGCGGTTCCTGACGATGGTCGCCGACCACAAGCACCGCATCGGCTTCAAGGGCACGCTGCTTATCGAGCCGAAGCCCCAGGAGCCGACGAAGCATCAGTACGACTACGACGGCGCCTCGATCACGGGCTTCCTCGAGCGGCACGGGCTCGCCGACGAATACCGGCTCAACCTCGAGGTCAACCACGCGACCCTGGCGGGGCACAGCTTCCATCACGAGGTCGCGTACGCCGTCGCCCACGGCGTCCTCGGCAGCGTCGACGCCAACCGCGGCGACTACCAGAACGGCTGGGATACGGACCAGTTCCCGAACTCGGTCGAGGAGCTGTCGCTGGCGATGTACGAGATCGTCCGTGCCGGGGGCTTCACGACGGGCGGCTTCAACTTCGACACGAAGCTCCGCCGTCAGAGCATGGCTCGGAGCGACCTCTTCCATGGCCACATCGGCGGCATCGACACCCTCGCCCGGTCCCTGCTCGTCGCGGCGTCGATGATCGCGGATGGCGAGCTCGAGCGGCTGCGCGAGGCCCGCTACGCCGGCTGGGAGGGGAAGCTCGGTCGCCAGATCGTATCGGGCGACGTGCCGCTCGAGGTGCTCGCGACAAGCGTCTTCGCCGGCGACATCGACCCGCGACCGGTGTCGGGCGAGCAGGAGCGGCTCGAGAATCTCGTCAATCGCCACATCTGGGGCGTCGACAGGAGCGAGCGGATCGAGTCCGGCGCCGGTCGCTGACCGTGGGCCTCGTCCTCGGGATCGACGTCTCGACGACCGCGACCAAGGCGATCCTCGTTGACGAATCGGGCGCCGTCCGTGGCGTCGGCGTTGCCGAGTACGGGTTCGACGCGCCGCAGCCGCTCTGGAGCGAGCAGGACCCGGCGCTCTGGTGGGACGCCGCCGTCGATGCGATCGGAAGCGTCCTCCGCGAGACCGGGACGGACGGCGAGGACGTCGTCGCCCTCGGGCTCACCGGCCAGATGCACGGCCTCGTGGTGCTGGACGCGGCCGACCGGGTCCTCCGACCGGCGATCCTGTGGAACGATCAGCGGACGGCGGCCGAATGCGATCTCATCCGCGACGCCGTGGGGGCCGATCGCCTCGTCGCCATCACCGGGAACGACGCGGTCACCGGGCTGACGGCGCCCAAGCTCGTGTGGGTCCGCGACCATGAGCCGACGATCTGGCGCGGCATCGCCCACGTCCTCCTGCCGAAGGACTACGTGCGGCTACGGCTGACCGGCGAGTACGCGCTCGACAAGGCCGACGGTGCCGGGACGCTGCTGTTCGATCTCGCGGCTCGCGACTGGTCGCCCGAGGTCGTCGACGCGCTCCGGATCGATCCGGCATGGTTGCCACGGACGCACGAAGGACCGGAGGTCACGGGCACGGTCTCAGCTGAGGCGGCGGCCGCGACCGGGTTGCGTGCCGGCACACCGGTCGTCGCCGGCGGCGGCGATCAGGCGGCCAACGCGGTCGGGGTCGGGGTCGTCTCGCCCGGCACGATGGCCCTCTCGCTCGGGACGTCGGGCGTTGTCTTCGCCGCGACCGATCAGCCGTTCCACGACCCGCGCGGCCGCGTCCATGCGTTCTGTCACGCCGTCCCGGGACGCTGGCACATGATGTCCGTGATGCTGTCGGCGGCCGGCAGTCTTCGGTGGTTCCGCGACACGCTCGCGCCCGGCGTGGACTTCGGCGATCTCGTCGCCGAGGCGTCAGCAGTGCCGCCAGGGAGCGACGGGCTGCTGTTCCTTCCGTACCTATCGGGCGAACGCAGCCCGCACCCGGATCCGTTGGCCCGTGGCGCCTTCGTCGGGCTGACGCTGGCTCACGACCGGCGCCACATGACCCGGGCCGTCCTCGAGGGAGTGGCGTTCGGGCTGCGCGACGGCCTCGACCTGATGACAGCGGCCGGGATGCCGCCGCCCGACCAGATCCGCGCGTCGGGTGGTGGCACGGCGAGCCCGCTGTGGCGTCAGATCCTGGCGGACGTCCTGGGCGCGGAGATCGCGACCGTCAAGACGACCGAGGGCGCGGCCTACGGTGCAGCGCTCCTTGCCGCGGTCGGCGCCGGCTGGTTCCCCGATGTCGAGACGGCCGTAGACGCCGTGGTCCGCGCCACGCCGACCGCGACGCCCGGACCAGCAACGGACGCGCTCGCCGACGCGCACGCGACGTATCGGGCGCTCTATCCGGCGCTCGCGCCCTCGTTCCACCGCCTCGGCGGCTGACGCTCGCTAGCCGACCAGGTTCGCGATCTCGGTCTGGGTGACCTCGCTCGGTGGCCGGCCGATGATGATCATCGCGAGGACCTCGTCCTTGGTGACCTTGTCCTTGTCGACCGTCCCGACCAGCTTCCCCTGGTGCATGACGCTGATCCGGTCCGACAGGTCGAACACGTCATGGATGTCGTGGCTGATCAGGAAGATGCCGATGCCCTCGGCCTTCAGTTGCGAGACGAGGTCGCGGACCTGCGCCGTCTCGGCCGGGCCGAGTGCCGCCGTGGGTTCGTCCATGATCAGGATCTTGGCGTTGAAGTGCACCGCGCGGGCGATGGCGACCGACTGGCGCTGGCCGCCGGACAGCGACTTGACCGGCGTCTTGAAGTTCTTGAATCGGGGATTGAGCCGACCCATGACCTTGCGGGTCGCGGCCTCCATCGCGGAGTCGTCGAGCGACCCGAAGCGGGTCGTCAGCTCGCGCCCGAGGAACATGTTCGCGGTCGCGTCCACGTTGTCGGCGAGCGCCAGCTGCTGGTAGATCGTCTCGATGCCGTACTGCTTCGCGTCTCGCGGGTTGTTGATCGACACCGGAGTGCCGTTGATAAGGATCTCGCCCGAATCCGCGGGGCGCGCGCCCGACAGCGCGCGGATGAGCGTCGACTTGCCGGCGCCGTTGCCACCGACGAGGCCGATGACCTCGCCCGGGTAGAGGTCGACGCTGACGTTGTCGACCGCATGCACGCCGCCGAACGCGACCTTGATGTTCCGCATCTCGACCAGCGGCACGCCCTCCCTCGCGGGCCCTGGCTGGCGAGGCGCGGGTGCCGGGATCGGAGCCGCGGTGCCGGGCGCGATCGGGCCCGGAGGCGTCGTCGGGGTCGGCTCTTCGCTGAGGCTCATCGTCATCCTCCTCCGATTCAGCGTGCGCGCCGGCGCAGGGCCGCGTCCGTGCCGACGGCGGCCACGAGGACGATGCCCACGACGATGTCCTGGATCGGCGAGTCGACCCGCAGCAGGACCATGCCCGACTGGAGCGACTGCATGACGACGGCGCCGAGGATCGCCCCGGGGATCGTCCCGATGCCGCCCGCGAACGACGTCCCGCCGATGACGGCAGCGGCGATGACGTACAGCTCGGCCTGGGCGCCCAGACCGGTCACGCCGGCGTTCAGCCGTGCCGACAGGATCGCCGCGCTCACGGCTGCGAGCGTGCTCATGATCACGAACGTGAACATGATCGTCCGCCGCGTATTGATGCCGCCGAGCTCGGCCGCCTCCGGATTGCCGCCGATAGCGAACACGTAGCGGCCGAACCGCCGACGTGTCGCCACGATCGTCATGACGATCGCGACGCCGATCGCGATGAGGACCGGGTTGGCGATGCCGACCGGGGTGTTCGGACCCTTGCCGAACTGCTGCGCGAGCGCGGCCGGCCAGTCATAGCTGTTGGCGACCCAGACGGCGCCGAGGACGGCGGCGACGCTCACGACGCCGATCGTGATCTCGGCCCAGCGCGGACGGATCGGGAACCCGTACTTCCGCCGACGGCGACGGCTCGCATAGAGGCTGTACGCGATGCCGATGCAGGCGAGGATGCCGACAGCCCAGCTGAGCGTCTCGCCGAGGGAGCCGGTCGGCCCGCCACCGAGGAGCTGGAAGTTCGGATCGAGTGGCGAGATCGTCTGGCCGGACGCCTCCTCGAACGCGAGACCGGCCCAGATGAGCAGCCCACCGAGGGTGACGATGAACGACGGCACGCCGAGGTAGGCGATGATGAATCCCTGGAGGGTGCCGATCAGCGCGCCGAGCGCGAGGCCCAGGGCGAGGACGATGATCCAGGTGTACGGCTGACCGAGAAGGCTCGATGGCAGCCATTGGGTCTGCAGCATCGCCATGGTCATGCCCGTGAACGTGAGCACCGAGCCGACCGACAGGTCGATATTGCGCGACACGATGATCAGGACCATCCCGGTCGCCATGATCCCGACCGACGCGCTCTGGACCGACAGGTTCCAGAGGTTCCGCGGCGTCAGGAACAGACCGCCTGACAGGATGTTGAACCCGATCCAGATGATGGCGAGTGCACCGATCAGCCCGAGAAGCCGTCCATCGACCTCCAGCGCGCGGTAGAGCGTCCGGGCGGATCGACGCGGTTCAGCGGCGACGGTCTCCGGGACGACGGATGCCTCAGCCATCGGTACGCCTCACTGAGAAACGTGATGGATGGAAAGCGCCCTGCGTCGCGGCGGGCCGCGGCGCAGGGCGCATGAGCTTCGAGGGTCGAAGGCTCGTTACTTGCAGGCCGGCGGCGCCGTTGCGGCGTCGACACCCGCGCAGAGCTTGTCCTTGGTGATCCAACCCGCGTCGATGACGAGGTTGAGGTTGTCCTTGGTCAGCGGATGCGGCGCGATGATGATCGAGCTGACCTGGTTCTTGCCCGGGGTGGTGAACGGCGCGGTGCCGCTGACCTTGTCCACGGTCGTTCCGTTGCAGAGCTGGACGGCGGCCTCGCCGGCGGCCTTGCCGAGCTCACGGGCGTCCTTCCAGACGTCGATCGTCTGGTTGCCGAGCGCCACGTTGTTGAGGGCGGCGGAGTCGCCGTCCTGACCGGACACCGCGACCTTGCCGTTGAGACCCTGGGCCTTGAGGGCGGCGATGACGCCACCCGCCATGCCGTCGTTCTCGGACAGGACCGCGTCGACCTTGTTCTGGTTGGCCGTCAGGAACTGCTCCATCTCGGTCTGCGCCAGAGCGGGCTTCCAGTCGTTGGTGTACGTCTCGCCGACGATCTTGATGTCGCCGGTGGCCGAGGCCGCGTCAGCCGGGATGCCGGCTTCGGTCATGCCCGAGCGGAGGAAGTCCGCATTCGCATCGGCCTTGTTGCCCTTGATGATCACGTAGTTGCCCTTCGGGACGGCCTTCATGACCGCCTCGGCCTGCATCTTGCCGACACCCTTGTTGTCGAACGTGATGTAGAGGGCCTTCGGATCCTCGATCAAGCGGTCGTAGCCGATGACCGGGATGCCCTGGTCAGTCGCGCTCTTGACCGATGTCTTGATCGCGTCGCCGTCCTGGGCGAGGATGATCAGGACCTTGGCGCCCTGCGAGATCAGCTGGTCGACGTTGGTTGCCTGGGTCGCTGCGCTCGACTTCGCGTCGTTCGAGAGGTATTCGGCGCCGGCGGCGGTCAGAGCGGCCTTGATGGCCGGCTCGTCCCACTTGGCCCACCGCTCCTCGGTGTAGTTGTTCCACGACACGCCGACCTTGCAGCCCTTTGCCGAGCCGGTCCCGCCGCTGGCGGCGGCACCGCTGGCGCCGGCACTGCCGGCAGCCCCCGGGGCGGTGCTCGCGCCGCTGCTCGAGCACGCGGCAAGCGCGATCGCGGCCGTTGCCACGAGTGCCGCGACTTTGCGATTCATTGACACGTAGTACTCCTCCTCTGGATCCTCGATGACGGTGACGTCTGGAATCCTCCCGCGCTAGGCTACCACCCTCCATTGCGGCGACGCGACGTCCGGGTCGAGCGGCGTTGCATCGCGGTTACGCGGTCCGCAACCCATCGGCGACACGGGGGCCGATCCAGCCGGCCGGGTCGTCGAGGATCGGGTCGAACGCGAGCTCCGCCGCACCGAGCAGCGGGGCGTCGTCTGAGAGTGCGGTCGGGACGACGCTCACGAGCGATCTCGGCGCCTTGAGGGCTCGGCGGTCGAGCTCGGCCTCCATGCTCCGGATCACGAACGGGTACAACCGCGCGAACCTCCCCCCGAGCACGATGACCTCCGGATCGAGGATGTTGACGAGCCCGGCCGACCCGAAACCGAGCCACCGGCCGATGTGATCCAAGGCAGCGCGAGCGGTCTCCGACCCGTCGCGCGCCTCGCGAAGGACCGCGTCGACCTCGTTGCGGCCACCGCCCGGCGGGTGCCCGGCGCGGACCAGGAGCGCGTCCTCGCCGATCTCGGTCTCCCAGCAGCCGGTCGAGCCGCACCGACAGGTGGCTCCCGCCGGATTCACGGGCATGTGGCCGATCTCGCCGCCATATCCAGCGACCCCGGTCAGTGGGCGGCCGTCGGCGATCAGACCGCCGCCCACGCCGACCTCGCCCGAGATGAACAGGACGTCGCCGAACCCGACGGCCGCTCCCCGGCGATGCTCGGCGAGCGCGGCGAGGTCCGCCTCGTTGGCGACCGAGATCGGGACGTCGAACGGCAATGCGCGCGTGAGCTGCTCGCCGAGCGGAGCATCGCGCCAGCCGAGGTTCGGGGCCATCGACACAAGGCCATCGCTCCGGCGGACGATGCCGACGACCGCGACCCCCACGCCGATGAGTGGCTCGTCCAGGGGTCGGCGCGCGCACACCTCCGCGGCCAGACCAGCGACGGTCGCGACGATCGTGTCGACCGACGACTCGCCACGGGGCTGGTCGATCGAGATCCGGTCGAGCACCTGTCCCCCCAGCCCGACGATGGCGACGGCGATCGAATCCACCTCGATGTCGATGGCGAGGACGACGGCGCCCTCCGGGTTGAGCTCGACCAGGGGTGACGGGCGACCGGGGGTGCCCAGCGAGATCGCCGGGCCCTCCGTGACGAGACCGGCCGCGACGAGTTCGCCGATGAGGCCGCGGATGGCGCT
>JBJMNA010000228.1:0-12848 GCA_045804485.1 Chloroflexota bacterium | reverse complement strand
CTAGGGAGCGGTCGAGCCCGTCGCCTTGGCGGTCGGCGCGATGCTCGGCGCGGCGGATCCAGTCGGGATGATGATCTCCTGGCCGAGCGAGATCTTGTTCGGGTTCGTGATCGTCGGGTTCGCTGCGAGCAGGTCCTCAAGCTGGACGTCGAACTTGTTGGCTACCTTCGAGAGCGTGTCGCCCTTCTTGATGACGTACACGACGGGCGTCGGGGCCGGGATCGCCGTCGGTGAGGCGCTCGCGGCGGACGCCGGGCCGCTGGCCTTCGGGCTCGCGCTCGACGACGATCCGCCGCCGCCGAACCCGATGATCGCCGGCAGCATGAACAGGATGAGCGCAGCGATGCCGAGCGCGCCGGCGAACAGCGCCGCGCGGGGCACGCCCCGCATCCGCGATTCCCCTTTGATCCTCGGGTAGGAATCGACGTGTTGCATCCGCTCCCATGACGGACCCGCCGTCGCGTCGCGTGTGGAGCTCACGGACGGCCGCTTGCCGGTCCGCGTCGATGGCGGGTATCCCTCGGTCGACCGGACGATCGGCTGAGGTGACCCCGGCCCGGGCGGGATCGTGTCCGCCGCCGGCGACGCCGACTCCGGTGCGGGCGACGAGGCCGCCGCTCCCGCTGCGGCCGCGGCGAGTGCCGCCGCGGGCACCGATCGGTCATCGCGCGCAGGCGACCCCGCGGATGGAGCCGCCGGATCCGCGTTCTGTCTCGGTTGGACGAGCCCTGCCAGCTCGTCATCGGCCGCCGTGGACGGGTGTCCGCCGGCCGACGCCGACCATGCGACCGCCGCCGGCACCTCGCCGGCTGCCATGCGGTCTGCGCCGCTTCCCGCCAGACCCTGGCCCTCCACCGGGCGCTGAACGTCGGGGTCCGGTGACCCGCCGGTCGCTGCCGAGGCGGGAGGCGTGGTCGACACAGCGGGCCGACCGCCCATGGCGCCCGACACGGCCGCGCCCGTCGCCCACGGCGGAGGAGCGGACCAGTCGCGCTCCGGCTGGCGCGGAGCTTCATCCGGATCCGCCGGCGGCATGGAAGCCTCGTCGGCGGGCGTCTCCGACGAGGGCGGCATCCCCCATCCCGCGTACAGGTCGTTGATCGTCGGTGCCGCAGGGGTAGCGGCCGCTGCCGCCGCTGCCGCCGGTTCTGCCTGCCCTGCGCCGGCGCGCGTCTGCGCCGCCTCGCGACGTGCCCAGTCCTGGAAGATCGGGCAGACGGGGAACGCCGACGAGAGGCAGTACGCCTCCTGGTGCGCGAGCGCGCGTGGCGCGGGTGGCGTGTCGGCGAAGCATCGATGCCGGTGATCCGGACTCGTCGACCGCGCCTCGCGGTCGTCCCCGAAGGCGACGAACGGACAGGCCGGGGCACCGTCCGTGCCGGGCAGCCCTCGCTCAGTCATCGGGCGGATGATACCCGCTGCTCGGAGCGCCATCCTCCGCTCCACCGTTCGACCGGGCGCCGCTACGCACCCCAGTCATCATCGGAGCCTGATCCGATCGTCCGATTCAAATCCGTCCGCGCCTGATCAGTCGAGCACGGACCCGTCAATGCGCCTGCCGATACATCACCCGAACGCCGAGTCGGATCGTGTCGAGCACGAGCTGCTCCCGAAGGTCGGCATGTGCGGCAACCACTGTTTCGCCATGCGCTCGCTCGTCCATTCGGCTCGACCCAAGCTGTCGGTCAGCCGTAGGACGACGTCGCGGTTGGCGTCGAGTTCAAGACCGCGCATCTCGATACCTGGCCCGAGGAGCTGCTCGCAATCCTCGGCCACGCGCCGCAAGTAGTGCCGCTCCCCCTCTGAGACGCCGGGCATCTGCATCGTGACCGCGATCGTCGTCCCGGGAAGGAACACTCTCAACCTCAGGTTACGCTTTGACCCCTCCGCCGTTTGACAGCGTCGGCGGGGGCTCGGACACTTCTTGGGACCCCAGAGACGAGGGCAGTGCCCACCCTGACGAACGAAGGAGTCCGATGTCTCGACTGACCCGTTGGCTCGCCCCGACAGTCACGGCGCGCGCCCATTGCGACATCCCCTGCGGCATATACGACCCGCATGAAGCCGAGCTGGCGGCACGGACCGTCGCCCGGATGGTCGAACTGATCGGTGGCATCGAAGGCGATGACGCCGCGTCGCACCAGAAGTTCGACCGCTGCGTCCGCGTCAAGGAAGACCACGCGGAGAGGGTCAAGCGCGAGGTCCAGGTCATCTGGTCCGACTACTTCAAGCCTGAGCACCTGACCGCCTACCCGGACCTCCACGACAAGGTCTGGAACATCCTGAAGCTCGCGTCGAAGAACAAGCAGAACATCGACGCCGGCGCCGCCGCCCAGCTCGAGGCCTCGGTCAAGGAGTTCAGCGACATCTTCTGGGCGACCAAGAAGTAGCTGGCGGCGCCCGCCAGCCCACGAGGCCCGGTCGACCCGCGCCTCTCGTCGAGCGTCTTCGGGGACCGTGGCGGCTGGCTGTCGCGGAGGCGAGCATGGCGCCCGCCGTCGAGCCTGGGGACTGGCTGCTGGTCGACCCGACGATCTCGCGGTGGCCGCGTCGTGGCACCGTCGTGGTGTTTCGCGAGCCGGACGGTGAGAGCCTGGCCGTGAAGCGCGTCGCCGCGGGTCCCGGCGACCGCGTCGCCTTCGCCGATGGCTACATCGAGCTCGCGGACGACGAGGCGTGGCTGCTGAGCGACGCCACGGCCGCGATGACGGAGGCAGCCGGCTTCGGCGAGCCGGTCGATTCGCGTCGGTACGGCCCGGTGCCTGTCGAGCTCCTCGTCGGTCGAGCGTGGTTCCGGTACGCGCCGCTCAGGCGCATCGGACGACTCGGAAAGGCGCACGACCCCGCCAAGGTGTAGACCGACGGGTGAGCGTCGCGGAACCGTCGCACGGACCGGACCATTCCGCCGTCAGACCGACGGGCAGCCTATCCTCGGAGCGATGACCGAGTTCGACCCGACGGCGCCACTCCCCGGACCGCCCGATCCCTGGGACGAGGCGCCGACCCCGAGCCTCCGCTCAGGCCCGCCATTCCACATGACCGACATGATCGCCGCGGAGCCCGCGTTTGCCGTCCGCCTCATTACCCGCTTCGCCGACCCGGAGGACGATGCGGGACGGCTCGCGGCCGCGATCCGGTCGACGATCGGGGCCGGCGACCCCGTGATCCTGACCGGCTGCGGCACCTCTGAGCACGGCGCTCGAGCCGCGGGCGCGATCATCCGCGAGGCGGCCGCCGCCGCCGGTCTCCGCGCCGCCAGCGTCCACTCCGAGGAGGCCTTCGAGCTGTCGCTGGCCCCGCCGGATCGAGGCCTCGTGATCGGGATCAGCCACGAAGGCGGGACAGCCGCGACGCTGGCCGTACTCCAGGCGGCAGGCCGCGCCGGGTGCCGGACGGCGGTCATCACGGTGAGCCGGCGGTCGCCGGCGGGATCGCTCGGGGAGATGGCGCTCGAAACCGGAGAGCTGGACCAGGGCTGGTGCCATACGGTCGGCTACCTGAGCCCGATTCTCGCCGCGGCGGCCGTCGGCGCACATCTCTCGGGCCGTCCGATCGATCCCGCCGCGGTCGATCGGCTGCTGACGGACGGAGCGGCCGACACTGCGACCGCCGAAACGATGGCTGCCGGCATCGCCAAGACGGACCGACTCCTCGTCATCGCGTCCGGCGCGGACCGCACCGCCGGGCGCGAGCTGGTCCTCAAGGTCGAGGAGGCGGCATGGCTGCCATCCGCCTACCGAGATCTCGAGACGTTCCTCCACGGCCACATCCCCGCGACAGACCCGACGACCAGCCTCATCCTCGTGCTGACGGACCGGGATCGACGTCCCGAGCGGATCGCGCGCGCCCGGCAGGCCCTCGCCGCCGCGGCGGCCGTCGGGATCCGCGCCGGCGGCATCCTGTCGCAGGACGCGAGCGACGCGCTCGACTCGAAGCTCACGCCCCTCGGGCGACTCGTCGTCGAAGAGTCCCTCGCCCTGCCCGCGCCGGTCGCGGCCCTCGTCGGGACGACGACCCCGCTCCAGCTGCTCACCGAGCGGCTCGCCCGCGCGCGCGGCACGAACCCCGACCTCATCCGGCGCGACGATCCGACCTACCGCGCCGCGGCCGACGCCGCGGGCAACTGACCCCTAGACCTGCCCGACGAGCGCCTCGCCCATCACGTCGATCATGTCGAGGTCCCACGGCAGGAAGTCCTGAAGCATGATCCGCTCGACGCCGACGTCGGCGAACCGTCGCACCATCGCCCGAGCCTCGTCGGGGGTCCCGGCGATCCAGCGCCCGACCCGATCCTCGAACCACGTGGCGTCCTGCTCGGGGTCGGACGCGGGGATCACGGCGGCGATCCGGCGATCGACCTCCTCGCGGTCCCGGCCGACGAGCACGCCGCACATCGCCGACCGCGCCAGCGTCGCGGGGTCTCGCCCGATCTCCGTGCAGGCGCGATCGATCGCGGCGAACGCCTCGACCGCCATGGCAGGGTCCGACGAGGTGAGGTTGTACTCGTCCGCGTAGCGCGCCGCGATCCGGTATGACCGGGGGGACCCCTGGCCGCCGACGATCAGCCGCGGCCTCGCCCCACCGATCGCGGTCCGTGGCCGGCCAGGGACGTCGACCGCCTTGGGATGGAACTCGGCATCCCGGATCGTGACCTGGTGACCGTCGTACGACCAGCCGTCCGGCTCGCCCCACAGCCCGCGAAGGATCGCGAGCTGGTCCTCCATGAGGTCGGCCCGCTCGCCGATCGGCGGGAAGTCGAGGCCGAGCTGGCGGTGCTCGAGCTCGTTCCAGCCCGCGCCGACGCCGACCTCGACCCGGCCGCCGCTCATCTCGTCGACCGTCGTCACGACCTTGGCGAACGTCCCAGGATGCCGGAACGTCACCGGGGAGACGAGCACGCCGAGGCCGATCCGTTCGGTATCGCGAGCGAGACCGGCCATGATCGACCAGGCGTCGGTCGTCGGACGGCCGGTGGGCCCCGGGAAGCTCTGGAAGTGGTCCGAGCGGAACAACGCCTCGAATCCATTCGCCTCGGCACGCTTGGCGATCGCGACGTGGTCGGCGTAGCTCAGCCCTTGCTGCGACTCGAGCATGAGTACGAAGCGCATCGGTCCTCCACGATCCCATGATTGTTAACGTTGACAAAATCGTTCAGGGAATTATGATGGTTCGCGTGATACGAAGCATGTCCACGGACGACATCAAGTCGGCGATCCTGTCCGACTTGCGGGCGTCGTTCGGCGAGCTCAAGTGCGTCGGCAGCGAGCGTCTCGTCCGGCTCGGCATCAGCATGACCCAGTTGCATGTCATGCATCTGCTCGAGCGCCACGGTGAGATCGCGATGCGGCACCTGGCCGAGATGCTCGACGTCTCCGACTCGGCGGCGACGGGCCTCATCGACCGGATCGAGGAGCGCGGCTTCGTCGAACGGATCAGGGTTCCCGAGGATCGTCGGATCGTCCTCGTCCGGATCACGCCGGCCGGTCGCCAGACGCTCGAAGACGTCGAGGCGTCCAGAGCGGACATCATGGCGACCGTCCTGGACCAGATCGATCCGTCCCAGCTCGAGGGGATCGCGACGGCGATGGCCGCCCTGCGCGTCGCGTTCCTCGCGACCCATTCGGACCCGACGTCCGGTGCCCACCATAGCCACCAACCCCAAGGGAGGGAGTAGACACACTCATGGAATCGTTCCCGGCCGCGCACGGCGAGGAGTTCGTCCCCAGTCTCGAGGAGGATCCGGCCCTTGGCCTGAGCCACCGCGAGAAGATGGAGATCCTCTTCGCGGTGATGCTCGGTCTCTTCCTCGGCGCATTGGACCAGACCATCGTCGGTCCGGCGCTGCCGACCATCGTCACCCAGCTGAGTGGCAACGACTACTACGTCTGGGCCATCACCATCTACCTGCTGACGAGCACGATCAGCGTCCCGTTCTGGGGCAAGCTGTCGGACGTCTACGGCCGCAAGCCGATCTTCATGATCGGCATCACCATCTTCCTGATCGGTTCTGCCTTGTCGGGACTGAGCCAGAACATGGGGATGCTCATCCTCTTCCGAGGATTCCAGGGCATCGGCGCTGGCGCCCTGTTCCCTGTCGCCTTGGCGATCATCGGGGACATGTTCACGCCGCAGGAGCGCGGTAAATACCAGGGCCTCTTCGGCGCTGTGTTCGGTATCGCGTTCGTCGCCGGCCCGCTGATCGGCGGCTGGCTGACCGAGAATGCCGGCTGGAACTGGATCTTCTACGTCAACATCCCGATCGGCATCGTCGCGCTGCTCGTCATCCAGCGGCTCCTGCCGACGGTCAAGACAGCCTCCGCGACGCGCAACTTCGACCTGCTCGGCGGCGCCATCTTCACCATCGCGATGGTGTTCCTGCTGGTCGGCCTCACCAACAAGCAGTTCGGCGACTGGACCGACCCGACAGTCGGCGGTTTCATCATCGTCGGCATCATCGGGACGCTGCTGTTCATCGTCGCCGAAAGCCGCGCGAAGGAACCGATCGTCCCACTCCACCTGTGGAAGGGTCGGACCTACTCGGCGACGATGGTCTCTGTCTTCTTCGCGGCCTTCGCGTTCTTCGGTGCGATCGTCTTCCTGCCCCGCTGGTTCCAGGTCGTCGAGGGCTTCTCCCCGACGAACTCCGGCCTTGCCGCGCTTCCGCTCATGATCGGGCTCATCGGGAGCTCGGTGATCTCCGGCCTCATCGTGTCGAGGACCGGCCGCTACAAGTGGCTGATCGTCGGTTCGGTCTCGCTGATGGGCGTCGCGGTCCTGCTGATGACCCAGTTGACGAAGGACACCCCGGTGCCGGTCGTGTGGCTGTGGATGTTCATCGCCGGGCTCGGCGTCGGTCCGACGTTCTCGGTGCCGACCATCGTCATCCAGAATGCCGTGCCGTTCCGCGAGCTTGGCGTCGCGACGTCGAACCTGACGTTCTTCCGGCAGATCGGTGGCACGGTCTCGCTCGCCTTCGTGGGCACGATCTTCGCGACGTCGTTCGAGGACAACCTCGTGCCGCAGATGGTCTCCGCGGGCGTCCCGCAGCCGGTGCTCGATGGCTTCGCCCAGGCCGGGGGCAAGGTCGACTTCGGCCAACTGACCGGCGTCGGTGACCTTGCGGGGATCCTCGCCAAGGCCCTCCCGCCCGAGGCGCAGGCCGCCATCCCAGCCATCATCGAGGGCATCCACGGGGCGTTCAGCCTCGCGACCGCCCAGACGTTCTGGCTCGGCGTGATCGGCGCGATCATCTCGGCCGCCGCGGCCGTGGCGATCAAGGAGATCCCGCTCCGCACGTCGAACGAGATGCCGGTCCCGACCGGCTCGCCCGTTCCCGAGCGCGGCGTCGCCGCTGCACCGGCCCCCGACGGGGCCTCGGCAGCCGTCTCGCGGCCGGATCGTCCGACCGCCTGACCCTCGCTCCTCCTCAGCTCGACGGCCCCGGTGGACCCCACCGGGGCCGTCGTTCGTCCGTCACGGGTAGCATGCGAAGCGATGCCGCACCAACGTGACGCCCGACCCGCCCCGTTCCCCGCCACGCTTCGTGCGCCCGGCACGTCGGTGGACGGTCCGTTCGAGGCCGTCGCCGAGCTTGCGGACCTTCCGCCGGGCTCGATGCGCCGCGTGAGCCGCGGCGACGTCGATGTCCTTCTCGCGAACACCCCGGCCGGGATCGTCGCCACGGACGACCGATGTCCGCACATGAGCGCGCCGCTCTCGATCGGGGAGCTCGAGGACTGCATCGTCGCGTGCCCGCTCCACGAGGGCCGGTTCGACCTGTCCAGCGGCGAGACCGTCCAGATGCCGACGACCGGCGGGCTCGACGCCGACGGCGGCTACCAGCCGACCTGGTCGCCCGCCGGCCGCGACCCGAAGACCGACCCGCCTGGCAAGAAGGCCGAGGCGCGCCGCCTCACGCGGGTCCGCCGCCTCCGGTACTACCCGCTGCGGATCGCGGACGGTCGGATCGAGCTGGCCTGGCCGGCGGACGTCCGCAGCGAGGGCTAGCCGGCCTCGTCGTCGCGTTCGAGCCGATGCGCCTGGATATACGCGATCGCGTCGTCGGTGTCGTCCGTGAGGTGGAACAGCGACAGGTCCATCGCGGCGATCGCGCCATGGGTAAGCAACGTGTCGCGCATCCAGTCGAGAAGGCCCGCCCAGTAGGACCGGCCGACGAGCACGACCGGGAAGTGGCGAACCTTTCCGGTCTGGATGAGGGTCAGCGATTCGAACAGCTCGTCGAGCGTCCCGAAGCCACCCGGGAGGATGACGAACCCGTCCGCGTACTTCACGAACATGACCTTCCGGGCGAAGAAGTAGCGGAACTCCACGCCGAGGTCCACGTACGGGTTCATCCCCTGCTCATGCGGCAGCTCGATGTTGCATCCGACCGAGAGGCCGCCACCTTCGCGACAGCCGCGATTGGCCGCCTCCATGGCGCCCGGACCGCCACCGGTGATGACCGCGAACCCGGCCTCGGCCAATCCGCGGCCGATGGCCCGCGCCGTCTCGTAGACGGGGTCCGCAGGCAGCGTCCGGGCCGAGCCGAAGACCGTCACCGCTGGTCCGACCCGCGCCATCGCATCGAAGCCCTCGACGAATTCGCCGAGGATGCGGAGCGCGCGCCACGGATCGGACCCGAGGAAGGACGGCTGGGGTCGCTCGAGGAGCTTCTCGTCCTCGGTGGCGGCCGTCGTCCCCTGGAGCATCCGCGCCGCCTTCGGTGTCACCCACATCCGGCCGGCGCGTCGCGGGGTGGCGGCTGACTCCTCGGGGGTGTCCTTCGGCCTCATCTGGTCCATCGGACTAGGATGCCATCGAGGAGGTGCCGGTGCGCACTCGGTGGATCATCGCAGCCGTCTGTTTGCTGGCGGGGCTCGTGTGGATCGGCCAGGGGACCGGATTCCTCAAGGGCACCGGGTTCATGGTCGGCGACATGACGTGGGCCGTCATCGGCGCAGTCCTCGTCGTCGTCGGCCTCATCGTCGGCTGGACGGCGTTCCGGGCACGGTCGCGGGTCTGAGCCAGCTCGCCCACGTCGCCTCGTCCGGACCCGCGGTCACCGCGTTGCCGTGGCGCACGAGCGGCAAGCGCAAGAGGCGAGCGTCAGCCAGGAGCCGGCGGGTGATGGCCGCCTCGTCAGATGCCAGGTGTGCGAGACCAGCGTCACGGTAATGACGTGACGTCTGATCGATGAGCGCCGCCGCGCCGAAGCGCTGGGTGAACCGCTGGAGCTCGCCCGCGGCGATCGGTCGTTTCTTGAGGTCGACGTAGTGGACGACGATCCGCCGCTCGCGGAAGAACCGGAGCGCCGCCCTCGTCGCGGATGAGTCGTCACGGCCGAACACCTGGATGTCCGGCATCTTGCGGGTCGGCGTCTGGCCGAGCGGCGCGGGCATCACCGGAGCGTACTGCCGCAAAGGCGTGACCGGGTACCATCGACTCGAGATGCCGCGGTGACGCGGCGCAGGAGGTGCTTCTCGTGACGGTCTGGTTCACGGTCAAGCTCGACGATCGCCCGGGCTCGCTCGCCCGCGTGGCGACGGCGCTCGGTGACCGCGGCGTCAACATCACGGGCATCGTCGGCGTGGCCGAGGACACCGACGGCGCGCTGATGTTGACGACCTCCGACGCCGCCGCGACGCGCGAGGCCTTCGTGGGCCTTGGTCTCCCCTTCGAGGAGCACGACCCGACCGGTGGCATCGAACCCTCCTCGATGTCGGTCGACGACCTGCGACCAGGCGCCGCGGGTCGCGGCTCGCTGGCCTGATGCCGAGGCGTCGCCCCGTCGAGACGGCGGCGATCAGGTTCGACATCGTCGATTCGGCGGCGTCGCTGTCGGCGGTGACGGACGCCGTGGCCGCGCTTGGCGGCCGGATCCGGGCACTGGCCACGGTCCGCCGCGTGGAGAGCGACCCGCCGTTGGCCGAGGTCGAGCTCGAGGTCGAAGGCGTCGCCGAGGACGCGCTCGTGTCCGCGCTCGAGTCGCTCGTCGACGTCCGGGCGGTCCACCTCACGCGTGCCCTCGACCGGGTGTTCGGCAAGCGGATCATCGTCGTCGGTGGCGGGGCACAGGTCGCCCAGGTCGCCCTCGGGGCCGTCAGCGAGGCCGACAGGCACAACCTCCGCGGCGAACGGATCTCGGTGGACACGATCCCGCTGGTCGGCGAGGAGGACATCGCGGCTGCGGTTCGTGCCGTGGCCGACCTGCCGCGCGCGCGGCTGCTCGTGCTCGCGGGATCGATCATGGGCGGCGACATCAGCGTCGCCGCGGAGGAGCTGCGGGCGGTCGGGATCCCGATCATCGCGCTCAACATGGTCGGCTCGATCACCGACCACGTGGACCTCGTCGTCTCGGACCCGGTCCAGGCAGGCACGATGGCGGTGATGGCGGTCGCCGACACGGCGACGTTCGACCTCGAACGACAGCGCGGCCGGCGGTACTAGGGCACGAGATGCGCATCGCGACGTGGAACGTCAACTCGCTGAAGGCCCGCCAGGAGGCGGTCGAGACGTGGCTGCGTCGCGCCGCGCCGGACATCCTCCTGATGCAGGAGACGAAGCTGACGGATGCGGACGCGCCCGTGATGTCGTTCGCGATGACCGGGTATCAGCTCGTCCATCACGGCGAGGGGCGCTGGAACGGCGTCGCCATCGCGGCACGTGACGGGTTGTCCGTCGGCGATGTCGTGACGAACTTCGGCGACGGTCCGGTTCGGGATTCCGGCCCGGGCGGCGCGGCTGCGACGGTCAGCGAGGACGACTTCGACCCGTTCGACGAGGCACGGATGGTCGCCGCGACGGTCGACGGTCTACGCGTCGTCAGCCTCTACGCCCCGAACGGGCGCGTCGTCGGCTCACCGTTCTACGACGGCAAGCTGGCGTGGTTCGACCGGCTCGCGGGGTGGGTCGCCGAGCAGGGAGACGTCTCGAACCTCGTTCTCGGCGGCGATCTCAACGTCGCTCCGACCGACGCCGACGTCTGGGACGCCGCGGCGGTCCACGGCGGGACCCATGTCTCAGAGGCGGAGCGCGAGGCGTTCCGCGGGGTGATCGACCTCGGTCTCGCAGACGGATACCGGGCCGTGCACTCCGAGACCGGTCGCTTCTCGTGGTGGGACTACCGGGCTGGCATGTTCCACAAGAATCTCGGGATGCGGATCGATCACTTGCTCGTCGGGCCGGCCGTGGCGCCACGCGTCGTCGACGCCGAGATCGACCGCGACGCCCGCAAAGGCCCGCCGGTCCCGTCGGATCACGCCCCGATGTTCATCGACCTCGACGAACGCGGCAGCCCGGTCGATCCGGATTGGGATGCGGCGCTCAGGCGCATCAAGGCACGCACGAAGCCCAGCCGCTAGCCGGCAGCAGCTCCGGACGCTACGACGGCGCCCCGACGATCGTGTGCCTGAGGATCCAGCCGACCTTGTCGTCGGGTGTACGCACCTGCAGGAAGGCCGCGTGCGAGCCGAGGATCTCGACTTCGTCGCCGCGATCGAGGCGACCGAGCTCGACCGACCGCACCTCGTCCGGCTGCGAGCTGATGCGGACCTGCCGATAGCCGACTTTCGCGCGCTCGACTCCCTTCGCGGGCGGCTTCCGGAACGTCGTCGCACTGCCCGGCAAGCTCGCCGCGCCAGGCGCCGGCCAGAACGCGGGCCCGACCGCGCCCATCTCGGGGTCCTCGATGAGCGCATCCGGTTCCACGACGAGCGCGGCGATGAGTGGGACGCGCTTGCGGCGGCGCCACGCGACGACGAAGAAGAGCATCACCCCGCCGAGGATCGTCCCGAACGGGATCGCCAGCGGCGGTCCCCCGCCGGGCGCCCCGGCAAGATCGCTGTCCGTGCCGGGGTCGACCGGCCCGGGACCGGAGTCGCCGTCCGTTATCGCGCCGGCAGCGACAGGCTCGGTGGTCTCCGACGCCTCCGGCGCGATGACGGCGACCGGTCCGGGCGTCTCGGCCTGGGTCACCTTCGAACCCTTGCGAGGTCGAGTCGTCGCGGTCGGCCGCGGCGTCGCGTGTCCGGTCGATCTCGGTGTCGTGCCTCCGCGCGAGGTGCCCGCGGGCTTCGCGGTCGGTGCGGCCGGTGGCTCCGCCGGAGTCGGAGTCGGTTTGGCCGTTGGGACCGGCGTCGGCGGCGGGGTCGGCGTCGGCGTGGGAGCGGGTGTGGGCGTCGGTGTCGATGGTGGAGGTGGTGGAGTCGAGGCGACCTTGACGAGGATCGGCGTCGGGCCGACATCGGTCGTGTCGCACAGCTGGCCGCTCGCACTCCGCGTTCGGAAGAGATAGGTCCAGGAGCCCGCCGGGAGCATCCGACTCCCGACGTACGTCACGAAGCCACCGGGTTCGCTTCCGGCGGCCGACAGCGTGGTCCATCTCCCGCGGACGCGGACGCGAACCCATTGCGGGGCGGCGTCGGACGTGTCTGCAACGGTGACGCTGAACGTGAACGCGGTGCCGGGAGTCCCCGAGCCGGGTGAGACGGTGCCGCCCTCGATGGTGATGGTCCCGCACGTCGATGCGAGCGCAGGCACGACGGAGACGAGAGCGGACGCGAGCAGCCAGCTCGTGAGCACGACCGCGCCGACGACGGTGCGGCCGATCGTGTGTCCTGACGTCTTCGTCCGTGCTCGCAAGGGCGGTCTCCGTGTCCTGACGGCGACCTTAGGCCGACCGTCGCGACCGGTCAGTAGGCTCGATGCCGAGGCCTTTCGGTACTTTCGTCGCGGTCCCCCGCGACGTTGCGGTGCCCGGGACGCTCGCCAGCACGAAATGGCGGGGTCCGCTAGCCTCGGCGACGCGATGACGTCCCAGTCGGCCGTGGCATCCTCCGAGATCGCGCTGG
>JBJMNA010000227.1:0-4013 GCA_045804485.1 Chloroflexota bacterium | reverse complement strand
GACGGATGTCAGAATGGGTCGTCCCGACGACCCGAAAGGAGAGGCAGGCTTCATGGCCCGCAACAAGGTCACCGTCATCGGCGCCGGCAATGTCGGCGCAACGACCGCGCAGCGCATCGCAGAGGCGGGCCTCGCGGACGTCGTTCTCGTCGACATCGTGGACGGACTCCCGCAGGGCAAGGGCCTCGACCTCGCGGAGGCTGCGCCGGTCGTCGGTCACGACGCCCGGATCACGGGCACGAACGATTACGCCGAGACTGCGGGCTCCGACATCATCGTCGTGACCTCCGGGCTTGCGCGCCAGCCCGGGATGAGTCGTGACGATCTGCTCGCCAAGAACGCCGGCATCGTCCGGGCTGTCGTCGAACAGGCGGCGAAGCACTCACCGGATGCGATCCTGATCGTCGTCACCAACCCGCTCGACGCGATGTGCCACGTCGCCATGAAGGCATCCGGCTTCCCGCGCGAGCGCGTCCTCGGGATGGCGGGCGTCCTCGATTCGGCGCGGTTCCGGACCTTCATCGCCCAGGAGCTCGGCGTGTCCGTCGAGGACACCCATGCGTTCGTGCTCGGTGGGCACGGCGACACGATGGTCCCGCTGTCGCGTTATTCGACGGTCGCGGGCGTGCCGATCACCGAGCTCCTCCCGCCCGACCGGGTCAAGGCGCTCGAGGAGCGAACGGCGAATGGCGGAGCCGAGGTCGTGGCGCTGCTCAAGACCGGGTCGGCGTTCTACGCGCCCGCTGCGTCGACCTTCGAGATGGTCGAATCGATCCTGCTCGACCGAAAGCGCGTCCTGCCGTGCGCTGTCCTGCTCCAGGGCGAGTTCGCGACGGACGGTCTGTTCGTCGGCGTCCCGGTCGTCCTCGGGGCGGGCGGGATGGAGCGGGTGTTCGAGATCGACCTGACGGCCGACGAGCAGGCTGCGTTCGACGCGTCGGCCGCGGCCGTCCGCGAGCTCGTCGCGAAGCTGGAGTGACGCCGGGCTGACGCCGGCCGTTCAGCCGCCGACGGCGCGGAGCACCGGCGCACGGTCCGCCTCGAGGAGCACGGCCCGGGCGATTGACCGACGCATCGTCCGGTCGAGCGCCTGGCGATAGATCGCCTCCGTCTCGGGCATCGGGCTCTCGCCGAGCTCGCGCGCGAGGACGCCGCCGAGCCGGCGGTACTGGCGTATCACCTGCGACCGCGATCCGACCAACCCGTGCACGGCGATGAGCACAGCGTGCGCCTCCTCGCGCAACGGGTCGCGCTCGAGCAGGCGATCGGCAGCCGCCCGTGCGCCGATCACGTCGCCGGCCGCGAGCCTGTGCTCGGCGACGATCGCGAGCGCGTCCTCGAAACGGTCGGACAGGCGTTCCCGTTCGGCCGCGAAGCATTCGTGTCCGAGGCCTTCGAGCAGGTCGCCGTGGAAGAGCTCGATCGCGGGCTCGGCACCGCACACCTCGCTCGCGAGGCAGTCCTCGAAGGCCGTGACGTCGAGATCGATGCAGGCGTCGATCCTGATCCCGACGGTGTCGGTCTCGATGTCGAGGACCTCGCCCGCGGCGAATCCCGCCTCGTTCAGACCCTGGCGGACGAGCCACAAGGCCTGCCGGAGCGATCCGGCGGACCCGCCGTCGGCGTCGGGCCAGAGGTCCGCAGCGATCGCCTCGCGTGACCGCGGGCGGCGAGCGAGGACGAGGAGCGCGAACAACGCCTGTGCGTGACGGCCCGGCAGCCGGATGTGACGGTCGTCGGCCGTGCGAGCATCGAGCCGTCCGAGCAGGTCCACCTTCAGGCGGACGCGCTGGGCAGCGGTACGGGTCGGCATGAGCTTCCGTCCCATGAACGCGACGTCCGGCCCGTGTTCCCCAGGGGCCGGACGCGCGGGTCCTCGACAGGCCGTCCCCCAAGACGGTGCCTGTCCCGACGGACGCGAGACCCCGGCTCCGTCCGTGTTGGCGGCGATGATGTCGGCCTGCGCGTGAGCGAGCGAGAGGCAGACTGACAGCAGGGGTGTCGGCAAGCCGACAGGTTTCGGTGAACGTTCTGGCCGCCGTCGGCATCACACCGGGGACTCCGGGTGCCGGTCCGGGGCGACGGCCGGCTTCGATACACTGGCCGCCACCGTGCCGATCGCCCTCGTGACGTTCCGATTCGATCCGTCTGCCGACCTTTTCGGCGATCTCGTCCTCCGCTGGGGGACGATCGGGCTCGTCGTCGCCATCGTCGCCGCGCTCGTGCTGGCAGGCGTCCTCGTTCGCGCGGCCGGTCTCCATGCGGAGGACGTCCCGTACGTGGCGATCGGGATCGTGCCCGGGGCGGTCGTCGGTGGTCGGCTCGGATATGCCATCGGACACCCGGCCGCGTTCGGGTCGCCCGCGGCCCTGTTCGACCCGGCCGTCGGCGGGCTCGAGCTCGGACTCGCCGTCGTCGGCGGCTTCATCACCGGTGTGTATGTCGCGAGCCTTCTGGGTTCGCCGGTCGGGCGCTGGTTGCATGTCGCGATGGCGCCGGCCCTCTTCGTGCTCGGGACCGGCAAGCTGACCATGGTGCTCACTGGAGCCGGACAGGGCATTCGCAGCGACGCGATCTGGTCGACGCGCTATCTCGGCCCAGGACCGTGGGGCTCGCTCGTCCCCGCGCTTCCGTCCATGCCGTCGCAGGCCGCGGAAGGCATCGCGACGCTGGCGATCCTCGCCGTCCTGACCGTTTTCCTCATGGTCGGCATGTTCAGGCGTCGTGACGGCACCGTCTTCTTCGTCGGGATCGGGCTATGGGCCGTCGCCCGGGCGGCGGTCTCCACGACGTGGCGCGACTCGGCGGTGATCGGCGCGTTGCCGGCGGGCGGTGTCATCGCCCTCGCCATCGCGATCGCTTGTGTGGCGGCTGTCCTCCTGCTCCTCGCCCGCTCGCGGAGGGTCGGCCTGAACGACGACCAGGACGTGCCGGTCGCGGTCGCCTGGCCCGACCCCGAAGCCGACCGCCGGGTCTGACCGGCGCAGGGAGTATCGTGGGCTGCCACAGATCACGAGGTCGGACGCCATGACACAGGTCGCAGAACCCGGAAGCACCGTTGCCCCAACCGAAGCCCCCGGACGGGTGAGCCACTGGATCGGCGGCGCCGTCGTCGCGGGCACGTCCGGGCGCGAGGGCCCCGTCTACGACCCGGCGACCGGCGCGCTCACCAAGCACGTCGACTTTGCGACAGCCGAGGAAGTCGGTGCCGCGGTGGCTGCCGCGAAGGCGGCCTTCCCGGCATGGCGCGCGACATCGCTCTCGAAGCGGACGGACGTGATGTTCCGGATCCGGAACCTCGTCGAGGCCCACCGCACGGAGATCGCCGCGCTGCTCACGGCGGAGCACGGCAAGGTCCCGTCGGACGCGCTCGGCGAGATCGCGCGTGGTCTCGAGAACCTCGAGTTCGCGTGTGGCATCGCGTCGCTGATGAAGGGCGGTTTCTCCGAGCAGGTCTCGGGCGGCGTCGACGTCTACCAGATCCGGCAGCCGCTCGGCGTGGTGGCGGGCATCACGCCGTTCAACTTCCCGGCCATGGTGCCGATGTGGATGTTCGCCACGGCGATCGCGACCGGCAACACCTTCGTCCTCAAGCCGTCCGAGAAGGACCCGTCCGCTGCGAATTACCTTGGCGAGCTGCTGGCCGAGGCCGGCGTTCCGCCCGGCGTCTTCAACGTCGTCCATGGCGACAAGGTCGCGGTCGACGCCATCCTCGAGCACCCCGACATCGCGGCGGTCTCGTTCGTGGGATCGACGCCGATCGCGCGCTACATCTACGAGACCGGCACGAAGGCGGGCAAGCGCGTCCAGGCGCTCGGTGGCGCGAAGAACCACATGATCGTCCTGCCGGATGCGGACATCGAGATGGCGGCGGATGCCGCGGTGTCTGCGGGATACGGCTCGGCCGGCGAGCGCTGCATGGCGATCGCGACGATCGTGGCCGTCGGTGCGGTGGCGGATCCGCTCGTCGAGGCGATCAAGACACGGCTCCCCAAGATCACCGTCGGGCCGGG